>JAFUZE010000226.1 GCA_017476765.1 Lachnospiraceae bacterium | reverse complement strand
CAGCGTCTCGTTTCGGACAACATCCGTATCCTCCGCACCGTTGTACCCCGCGCTGCATGGATTCATGCGGAACTTATAGGCATACGACACCTCCGTATTGCTGTTCACCTTCGAGGTATCAACCAGCACAAGATACTGCTGCATTGCAATCCTGCTGTTCGCATTGTAGTTCACACCTGTCCCGTCCGGACGCTCCGCCATATAATGCTTATGGTAGAGCGTGTACGTCAGATCACTCTTAAAGCCGATGTCGCTGATTTTCGGCTCCTTGTAATACGTCAGCGTGCCGGAATCAATCGAAGCGGAATCCACAAATTCCGATAGCTTTACACTGTCACGGTTCGTCTCCGCCGTATAATAATACACATGGTTGTTATCCATAATATCAATGAGCGTAATTCTTGTATTTTTGAGAATCTGGACATACGACGTTTCATTTTGCGGCTGCACGAACGAAATTTCCTTCGACAGAACATATTCCGCTGAACCGTACTCCTCAACTGCATCGCTGTAATCATACTCCACATATGCCGTATACATTCCCTGTAAAATCTGCAGAGAGCTGTTCAAATTGCTGCTGCTCTTATTGTAAATATTCTCGATATAGTACTCCGCTCCCTCAATACCCGTCACATGATGGTCAATCTCCAGAATCTTCTGCAAAAAGACCGGAACGTCAATCGCAATTGTATGCTTTTGCGGTGACAGGGTATAAGTATCTGTATCCGCCGTGACATTGCCTCTGGTGAGCGTCGTATTCGGATAATTCCACGTATACTCGATGTGCAGCAGTGTAAAGGTTCCGTTTGTATCGTTTGTCTGCTTATCATAGCCTGCACTGTTTACAGTAAATTCCAGACCGGTATTTGAATATGTCGTGCCGGATGCCGTAACACACGGATTCTGTCCCGGCAGGTAGGATACTACGCCGTCCGAAAGGCGCATTTTGTGCCCGGTCACCGTGACGAGTCCTGCCGCGCCATAATTCTGGTTCAGCGTGCCGCCGCTGTTCGTGATCAGATTGACGTAGGTGTTAATCCACTTATTCACATCATCCACCGCACTAATATCAAACACTGCCATCGGAATCACTTTTCCGGTTCCATCGACAAACGGTGACTGGTATTTACCGGACTCCGTATCATAGTAGGTGTATTTATACAGCTCACCGATCGAGTATGCGGTATCCGTCGTCCGACTCGACTGCTGCTTGTAATTCATCTCCAGATGATGTGTATAGCGTGCGTCCTTTGTACCCGCAACACCTGCCAGATAGTCCTTATAAATATCCTCAATCTGACCGAAGCTGTACGTCTCACTCTTCGTATAGCCCGACGGTGCGGTATAGTTCTCTACCGCCTCTTTAATCGCTGTGCTTGTTGTCGGAGTCTGCACGGTCATACCGACATCCTCGTAATCATTGTACACAATATGGTAGTACGACCTGTAGTTAAACACATTGTTGAGGTTCGTTGCACCGTTGTCCGCAACATCCACTGCCGGACGGTACTTTCTCAAGGCAGCCGAATAGGTCAGATTCAAATCCGTCACAATCGAATAACGCGAAACATGATGCCCAAACAGCAGTCCTACGCGCTGTGCATAATCCGGAAGCTGTGCCTCCGTCATCAAGGCCGGATAGCTCTCAAGTGCGTTCGTACGTTTATACAGCTTCGCATAGACCGTGCTCTCCACCTTGCCGGCATCAACAGCTCCGGCGTTCCATATGCCAAACGTATCCTGCGCCATATAATCGGCGGTCGTGACTCTTGATTTCGTTTTGCCGTCCGCTGCCGCCTTCGCCTCAACCGCAGTGCGGAATCCCTCGTAATCCAGCATGGAAATAATATTGTCCTCCATGCTCAGATTTTCTATAAACGATCTGCTGTTCAGCTCACCGAACAGTCCGCCTATATAGCTGTTCGGGCGATAGTTGCTTCCCTCATGCACGCCGGCAATCAGGTTGCCTTTCAGCGTAAGATCATCACCGTAGAATGGGTAGTCAAAATTCTCCCCATAACCGTAAAGTCCGCCGACATAAAGATACTCATTGTCATTGATTCCATATCCGATCAGCTTATTGTTCTCAAGCGTGATATGCTCCGCCTTCTTCTCACTGCCTCCGTTTGTGTTGTAGCGCGTGGAACCGGCGAGAAGTCCAGCCATTCTGCCTATAAACGTACTGTTTTTCACCGTGATATATCTGCCCTGTACATGCGACAGATTGCCTGCTCCGTAGCCGACAATACCGCCGACCCTGTCCGATGTCTGTCCGCTTGTAACGACGTTCTCCACCAAAGCACCGGTATCCGCACTGCCGTTTCCGAGAACGGTAGTCAGTCCCGCTGTGTATGCGACCAATCCGCCGCAGCTTCTCTCCGCAGCCGTTATCACAGTCGTAGTCTCCGTCCTGACAAACTCGCAGTCCTTCACCGTCACTCCGTTAAAAATACTGTATGCATTCCCTAACCGCTGCGCTTCCATGCCTCCGAGCTTTGTGTTGGCAATCAGCTTGAGATTCTGGACACTGCAATTCTTATAATAGGTCCGATCCGCATTGGAATCCGAGGAATACACATAAGCGGCAAATCCGGCTGCCGAATCGCTGCCCTTCAGATAACTGTCATTTCCGCCGATGACCTTGCAGCCGGTACAGGTCAGACCGGTCGCTCTGCCGACCATACCGGCAACACTGACACGGTCATTGGACAGGGAAGCCGTCACGGTCTCCGCCTCGATCTGAATATTCGTATCGGTCGAGCCCACCGTACAATCGGTCAGAACCGCTCTCGAATAAAGCGCTCCTGCAATACCTCCGATGTTTGTCTTTGTCTCATATCTTCCGTCATCGCTATAATACGAGCCATGATGATAGGTTCCGGCAATATCCTTGATCGCCGCATCCGTGATCGTCGTCCGGCTCACGCTGTTCGTCGCCGAATATCCGACAATACCGCCGAAGCTACCGACATACCTCATAAAGTCGTTGTTCTCTCCGCTTGTTTCACGTCTCGACTCTGTACTCAACGTATTCTCAAAGCGGATATTCTCTCCGGTAAAATCCGTCACCGTCAGGTTTGCCAGATTACATCCGACCGCACCTCCCATGTGACCGATGCTCTTTAAATTCAGCTTTTTAAACCCGCAGCCATTCAGCGTCAGTGCGTAATCCGAGTTCGAGTTCGCCTCCCTCGGAAACGAACGCCCGATCAGGCCGCCCGCCGCAGGCTTGATTACATAGTAGGTGCTTCCGTTGTACAGATATCTGTTGAGTCCCTTTGTCTCAAGGGCGACAGACTCTGCCTTACAATTTTCAAACGACATCGTCAGCTTATGGCGATAGCCGCCGAGCAGTCCGCCGACATCCGCCGTCGCCATAATATCGGTATTATACTTATCCACAGCCTCTCCTGCGCCCTGCTTACCGACCTGACAATCCTTGAATTTGACTACCGTGTAGCGACTGGTTTCCGGCAACGTAAGAACCAGCTTGCCGAGCAGTCCGCCCGCATATTCGAGACTTCGGACCTTCAAATCCTTTGCACTCACGTTTTCAAAATAATAGTTTGCCCCGTTTGCGTACGAAGTCGGGCTGATATTGGACGGAATGGACAGCGAACCGATCACGCCTCCCGCACTCTTATCCAGAACGCTGTTTTTGCCATTCCTCACACCGGACAGTGTCGTCTCATCATCTGCGTTCGAGGTCGTGATGTTCACCTCTCCGCTGACCGTAAGGTTCCTGATGACACAGCTATCCGTCTGCGTATTAACGATAATGGAATTGAGCAGCCCTGCATTCAAGGTGGCTGTCTCATTATTCATATGCATATCCAGCTTCACTTCCGGTACTGCCGAGCCCGAGACGGCTCCGATCAGATTTCCCTTAAAACGGTTCGCATTCGTATAATAGAGCGCACCGACTCCGCGGAAGCTGTCCTTATAATCCGACATATCATACAACACGGCTTCTGCCAGGTAAATCGTAAAGTTGTTCGCATGAATACCGTATGTGTTGTTCGCTGCGTCAATTCCATGATAAGCGCCCCGCACTGCTGCTGTCTTATAATTATCCTTACTGTCCGACACAAGCCCCGTAAAGAGCGTGCTGACGCGGCCCGGTGTATCTGTCTTTGTTCCGTCAAGCACCGCTGCCTTCTGATCTGCGGTAAACTCGACATAGTCGAACAGATACGGTTTGAAAAACTCGCCGTCCGTCCCCTGCGCTCCGTTGATATTATCATTCGCAATGACATCGTCTCTCGCAATGTTTCCGCTCCGCACACCGACCTGACTGTAATCGCCGTTTCGATATCTCGCATCGACATCGTAGCCGGAGTAATACGTTCCGGTGACGGCTGCCCGCTTTCTGCCCTCATAGGTAAAGCATCCGGAATTGAGTGCCATCGCTGCAATATAGAGCTGTCCGTCATTTTGCGGCTGCAGCGTAATCTGCTTATCCGTCAGAGTACTGCCATACACCGCAATCTTCATATTGCCCCCGGCAATGCAGCTCTTTAAGTAAGTAGTATTGACCATACTGAAGTTCGGAGAGGCCTCCAGCCCTTCCGTATTCGCATACATATGGTTCGTCTGTAAATAAGTCTCGTCAAAGACCTTTGTCGCAGTATCCGGGGAGCCATCGTACAGCAGCACGCCGTCCTGTACCCTGCCGACCACGCCGCCAATCCACAAATAGCTTCCGGCTTCCTTGTCCTCCGCCGATGCGACCGCTTTTCTCTCATCATCGTTCTTCATATAGGCATAGCTGCACTTCTCCACACGGAACTCCTTCAGCGCATCCTCCGACAGATTCCGCACGATGAGCGTGCCAAGCTGCACCTGCCCGGCATAGCCGCCGACAGTTGCACCTGTATTAACTTGACTGAGTCCGAGCAGAAGCGTGCCCTTGACGGTCACATTGTCAATGATGTTGTCGCCGCCCTGCACATAGGCAAAGACACCGCCGCCTGCCGTCGTCACCTTAATATAGTCGGTATAGACCGTTTTCCCGTCGGTATGCACTCTGCCATCATAGCTTCCGAGCTGAATCGTCAGATCCTTTACAACGCAGCCCTTTGCATAGCGCACCAGTGCAAAGCTGTCGAGCACTGCGTTGTTCGTCGAGGTATTCGGAAGCAGAATCTTCCGGTTCTCATCATCTCCAACAAAAACTCCGAGAAACGGATCGGCGTTCGTTCCAAAGCCGACAAAATCCGAAAAACCGCTGAAATCAATATCTCCCTTAAACAGATAGTACGCCTGATTCATCTTCTCCTTCGCAGGGAAATCCGCATCTCCGTACGTCTTGATCGCATGGGTGGTCTTTGTGCAAAGCTCTGTATCGTCCCCGATCTCATTGACCTGCCAGTTTGTGAGCTGTTCCTTTTTGTCCTTCAGATAATAGTAGACACTCTTCAACTGCCTTGCATTTGTGATCACATACGGATCCTCATAGGTTCCGCAGCCCTCGTCGATGTTGCCCGCCTTCGGGTTGACCGCAATCTGTCTCGTTTTGTACGAATAGACATACGGCTTATAGTTTGCGGCATCAAAGCCAAATTCGGCGGCATACGGATCATTTCCGATCGGCGTCGTATAGCTCTGGTCAAAAAATTCGACACTTGTCCCGATCTCAAGTCCCATCGTGACATAATCACTTCCGGTACTGTACTCATGTCCTGTACTCACCGGATCGCCGTCTGTTACCTCAGATTCCGCAATTCCCTTTCCGTTCAGATAATCTGCCTTATAAAACGTATAGACACCGCCGCATGTATCCTCGTAATAGTGATACTTATAGATGAATGAAGCGTACGCAAGCACCTTGTCCGCCTCAGTGGAATTTCTTAAATCCGGATTCGTGCCCGGAACCGTCACACTGTCTGCAACATCCGCAATATCCATATTGGTAAAGGACACCGTAATCTCAATCGCAGACACATCCGTCTCGGTATCTCCATT
>JAFUZE010000225.1 GCA_017476765.1 Lachnospiraceae bacterium | reverse complement strand
GCAAAGATGCGAAATATTTGCTCCCAGACCAAGAAATAGATAGCGTAACGTGCATTCGTAAAATTTATAAAAGTCTCGCAACCCACTATACAAGCGGTCTGCGAGACTTTCTGCATCAAAAGACTGTCAAATACAGGATTATACTGATTTCTCTGTAAAAAGCAAGTACGGGCAGATCAAAGATAGGGCAATCACTTCATGGTCGGCAGCGGAGAATGGGGATATGAAAATCCGATGCGCAGATGGTTCAAATCAAGGTTCACTGATTACTCATGCCGCAGCGCATCGATCGGACTAAGCTTCGCCGCGCGCTTTGCCGGATAAATCCCAAAGAAGATTCCGACTGCGGACGAAAACAGCGATGCCATAATAACGGTGCTCGGAAGCACCTGTGCCCGAAAGCCGATAAAAGAGCAGACAATGTATGCGCCCGCAGCGCCGAGCACAATTCCGATGATGCCGCCGATCAGTGTGATAATCGCCGATTCCGACAGAAACTGCAGCATAATCGAGCCGGTTCTTGCGCCGAGTGCCTTGCGGATGCCGATCTCCCTCATGCGCTCCGTGACGGAGACGAGCATGATGTTCATAACGCCGATTCCGCCGACGAGAAGGGAGATTGCCGCAACGAACACAACAAAGACCGTCACATAGCCGAGCACCGACGTGATCTGACTGAGCTGATCGTTGAAGTTTTGCAGCTGGATTACACCCTTGCCGCGCACGTCATGGACATTCTCCATCAGACGCACCGCCGAGCTTGCCACATCGTTTGCGTATTCGGCACCCTCACTGACAATGAGCACACTTTCAAATTCATCCATCTCGGCTCCGAGTGCGCTGAAAAACACCGTAATCGGCATCTCCAGCTCCACCGTATCATAATACCCGACCATACTCATCAGCTTCGAAGCATTGTCCTGCCTGATGCCGACGATCCGCAGCTCCAGAGTTCTGTTAAAGAGCTCGATCTCGAACGTCTTGCCGATGACATCGGTTGTCCCAAACAGAGCGACTGCCCCGGTTTCCCGCAGGACGCACACATGATTTCCCGCCTCATAATCAGCCCTTGTAAAATATTTCCCCCTGACGATCGGATCGCTGCTTGTATATTCCAACGCCTCCGTCCCCGCCGTGACATAGCCGTCAAAATTTCCCTTCCGTCCGCCCGCCGTCGTGTAGTAACCGTACTGCGGCGTTACGCCCTTGACATGCGGGAGTTTCTCCTGCAGCAGCTCGCAGTCCTCGAGCGTAAATGCAACCGCCTCCGCCCGGTCGTTCGCCTGGGAATACAGATAAATCTGCCCGCCCGCCATCGCATTGAGCTCGCTGCTGATTTCACCGGAGATTCCGTTACCGATCGAGATAATCATAATGACCGAGGAAACTCCGATAATAATGCCGAGCATCGTCAGGATCGATCTGCCCTTGTTGCTCTTGATGTTCATAAGAGCCATTTTGATATATTCCAATATTTGCGCCATATGCTTTCCTTCCTCTAACCGTTCCTATTTATCGGCTTCGTCGGCTTGTGCGTCGTCCGGCGTTTCCTCCTCGACCGCAACCACATTCATGCCCTCCGTCAGATCTGCAGTCACAACGGAGACAACCTGCGCCCCCTCATCCAGACCGCTCAAAATCTGCGAATACTCGTCGGAGGAAATACCGATTTCCACATCCTTGCGCACAAGGACACCGTTCTCCACCACATAACAGAAATCTCCCTTCGCATCGGCATTGATACATTCCATCGGCAGTAAAAGAGTATTTTCAGCGGATGCCGTCTGAATGTGCACCTTGCCCTCGATGCCCAGATAGATATTATCGTCCGGATTGTCAATGTGGATATCCGCGCTCAGCACGCTTGACCCCGACTGGGTCACATGGGCAAATCGGGCAATCTTTGCCACATATCCCTCGTACTCCTGATTGTTGATCGTAATTTCTGCCCGCTGACCGACGGCAAGCTTCTGTAAATCATATTTGGATACCTCGATCGAGACCTTCACCTGCTTGTCGCTGGCGACCGTAAAGAGCTCCGTTCCTTCCATCACCGTCATTCCCTCCACGGCACCGACCGAAGTCACGATTCCGTCAAAGTCTGCGACAACGCCTTCCCTTGCAGTCTCAATACTCTCCTCGGTCTGCTGCTTTGCAAGCTCATTGACCTCCCTGAGTGTGGACTGCTGTGAGCGTTGGCTGCTGATGCTCGGGTCTGCTTCCTTCTGTGCCTCGTACTGCGCCTTCAGGCTCTCGTAGGCTGCCAGATCGGCGCTGCACGTTTCCAGCGATGCATTCAGGGCGGTCACATCGTATTTTGCGACCTCCTTGTTTGCCTCCTTGAGATCGCTAGTCAGCTCCTTGACCTTATTCTGCAGCTTCTCGCTGTTTGGCTTCTGCTGCAGCTTCTTTTGCGCATCGGAGAGCTCACTTGTCAGGCTCTTTACTTTCTCTGCCGCCTGCGATGCCTTTAAAAGATCCTCCTTGATGCTTGTCACCATCGCAGAGTAATGGTTTACATACTTGACCGCATCTTCATAATCCTTTGCCGCCTGCGCCGCCTTCTGCTGGGAATAATTCAGGGTGGTTACCGCCGCATCGATTCCGTAATCGGACGCTTTTGCCTCAAGCTCTGCCTGCTTTGCCGTCCGCTCCAGCTTATCGACATTGTACGTCAGAAGGCTGTCCCCTTTTTTCACCGTACCCCCGAGCTCTGCATTCAGTGACTGAATCTGCGCCGAGGTGTTTGCAAAATAAATTTTCGTTTCCTCACTCTCCACCGTTCCCGACACATCGAGCGTCTGCGTCAGGTCACCGGTTCCGACTGTTTTGACCATAACGCTCACAGGCCGGTCCGCTGCCATCCTGTTGTTTGCCGCCGCCGCAATGATTGCAATGACAAGGACTGCCAACACGACGTATCTCTTTTTGAACTTCTTTTTCTTCTTTCCCGTATTTACCGCTTCTACTTGCTGATTCTTATCTTTTTTCTTAAACATTTTGATAATCCCTCTCAATCTTTCCGTCTTTTATTTTGATGACGCGATGTGCCTGTGCGGCAATTTCGTTGTCATGAGTGATCAGAATGACGGTTCTGCCATCCTTATGCAGTTCCTTTAGAATTTCCAGTATTTCCTTGCTCGAGGCGGAATCCAGATTGCCGGTCGGCTCATCCGCCAAAATAACCGGAGGTGCCTGTGCGATTGCCCTTGCGATTGCAACTCTCTGCTGTTGTCCGCCGGACATTTCAGCCGGTCTGTGCTCCAGCCTGTGCCCAAGCCCGACCTTCTCAAGAGCATTCACGGAAAGCTCCTTGCGCTCTTTTTTGCCTACGCCTCTGTAAATGAGCGGCAGCTCCACATTTTCAACGGCTGTCAGTGCCGCAATCAGGTTAAAGCCCTGAAAGATAAACCCGATTTCCTGATTCCGGATATCGGAAAGCTCATCGTCGCTCATGCGGGAGACATCGCATCCGTTCAGGACATAGGTTCCGCTGGTCGGCGTATCCAGACAGCCGAGCATATTCATCAGCGTGGATTTGCCGGAACCGGACTGCCCGATAATTGCAACAAACTCTCCCCGCTCAATATGAAGGCTTACACCGTCGAGAGCCCGTACCTCATTCTCTCCGGGATTATAGATCTTACAAATATCCTCGATCTCAATCAATGCGCTCATGTTCCTCCTCCTTTGACCGATTACTGTATGTATGTTTTCTATATCGCCTGTATTATCTGTTTAATACAATAATACAGAGAACTCTGCCTGTCAACAGTTTTTCTGCAAAAATATCTTAATTCTTTTATAAAAGTTCTTGACGAATCGTATTCCCACTCCTATACTGTATCTGAACAAAACACATATGACAATGATGTGATTCGGTCTTTTGCCCGCACATCGTTATGATTCTTCAGGGTCGGGTGCAATTCCCTACCGGCGGTGAAGCTGCTTGGCAGTTACCATTCACTCCCGAACTGCGCATTTGCTGCGTGGTTTAGGCAAATACATGTGACTTACCGGTCACGGAGTGAACAGTAACACTTGACAGACAAGTCCGCGAGCCCTCTTATGGGCCGATTTGGTCAGAATCCAAAACCGACAGTACAGTCTGGATGAAAGAAGAACAGTCTGCATACGTTTTTTTCGTTTCTATTCATATATAACGTATGCATTTGTCAGTATTCTTCATCCTTGAAGCTTTTTTCAGGGATTTTTTTATTGCCTCCGAAAATACCTGGTAGATGGTATGCAGAAAGGTGCTTGCGCACCTTTTGACCCCAACATCAGTATATAAGAAAAGGAGAAATTGCAGCATGAAAAATTTATGGACACAAATCACCGAAAATCTTGACCACGTCGCCGGCTTTGCGGGGACAGTGGCAGCCATGTTCCTCATCGCTTTTCTGTTTGAAACGTATTTTCGAAAAAGAAATAAGACGACCGGCAGAATCCTGAGCACGAAAAAGGTGACTATGATCGGTATGTTTTCCGCCATCGCCATGATTCTGCATCTGTTCGACTTCCCGATTCCGTTTCTGGCTCCCGGCTTTTACAAGCTGGACTTAAGCGAAATTCCGGTGCTCATCTGTGCCTTTGCATACGGCCCGGTTGCCGGAGTCTTTACGGAATTTTGCAAAATCCTGCTAAAGCTGTTATTTAAGTCCACCAGTACGGCCTTTGTCGGAGATCTGGCAAACTTCGCCGTCGGATGCGTGCTCGTCTTACCCGCCTCCATCCTCTATCAATTCAAAAAGACCAAAAAGCGGGCTATTTTATCGTGCGCAGTCGGAACGCTCTGCATGGCAGTGTTCGGAGCGGTCTTTAATGCGGTATATCTGCTTCCCGCATTCGCCGTTTTATTTATGGGAGATGCGGGCGCTGTTGATTCGTTTGTCGCTATGGGACACGACATCATTCCTCTGATTACCGACGTGACGACCTTTGCACTGTTCTCCGTCGCACCGATCAACATTCTCAAGGGAATTATGGCATCGATTCCGACCATGCTGATCTACAAACCGCTGAGCCCGCTTTTAAAGGACAATCGATAGAAGGGTGCCCCCGCGTACCGGAGCATTTTCTCAAAGAGAAACAACGAAAAAGAGCAGGCGGAACGGATCAATTTCCCGTGCCGCCTGTTTCTTCTTTCTCTTACTTTCTTTCTCTTACGTTTTTTATGCTAATTTCTTTATCTCAATTTCTTTTCGGACTCTTTTCCGGCTTTTTCCCCGAAGAACCAGACGCTTTCCTGTCAGCTGCTTTTTCCGGCTTTTCGTCGAGCCGCATCGTCAGCTGGATGCGCTTTTTAGCCACATCGACAGTCATGACCTTGACATCGACGATATCTCCGACACTGACTGCCTCAAGCGGGTGCTTGATAAAGCGGTCGGTAATCTGGGAGATATGCACGAGTCCGTCCTGATGTACCCCGATATCGACAAAAACACCGAAATCGATGACATTGCGCACAGTTCCCTTCAAAATCATGCCCGGTTTTAAATCCTTCATGTCCAGCACATCGCTTCGAAGAATCGGTGTAGGCATGTCGTCACGCGGGTCTCTCGCAGGCTTCTCCAGCTCCTTTAAGATATCGGTCAGCGTCAGCTCACCGATTCCGAGCTCCTCCGCAAGCTTTGCCTTGTTCTTTACCTTCTTTTCCAGTCCGGATACGCCCTCCTGCGCCTTCTCCTCCTTTGCAGGCTTCGTATCCTCTAATGCCATACCGTTCATGGCAGCTGCAAGTGCCGCTCCCATCGCAGTGTTGGTATTGCGGATGACGATCTTTTGCTGCTTCGGCTTTTTCTCCTGCCTTGCAGCTTCTTTGCGCTTGCCCTTCTGAGCCGCCGCCTTCTTCTGCGCCTCCCTGACATCATCCATCGTAAGACCGAGCTTATCCAAAAGCGCATATGCCGCATCGTAGGATTCCGGATGCACGCTCGTGGCATCAAGCGGATTGTCACCGTCTGCAATACGCATAAAGCCGGCACACTGCTCAAACGCCTTCGGTCCGAGCTTGGACACCTTTAAAAGCTGCTGACGATTCGTAAATCGTCCGTTCGTCTCCCTGTAATCCACAATATTTTTGGCAATTGCCTTAGAAATACCGGAAATATACTCCAGAAGGGAGGCGGATGCCGTATTCAGATCGACACCGACCCGGTTGACGCAGTCCTCCACAACGCCGGTCAGCGCATCGGAGAGCTTCTTCTGGTTCATGTCATGCTGATACTG
>JAFUZE010000224.1 GCA_017476765.1 Lachnospiraceae bacterium | reverse complement strand
TCCAAAAAAGAAAATATTCTCTGGTTCTGCATCAGGTGGATTTTGATGAGGACGAAGTGGATGTGGCATTAGAGCTCATCAAGGAAAAGCGATTGAAGGGAATTATCTTTCTGGGCGGAGATTTCAGACATTTGGAAAACAAAATTCAAAAGCTGACAGTCCCGTATATTCTCAGTACAGTCGGGTGTGAGCCGATGCGGATCAACGAGAAGGGATATTCCAGCATATCAGTGGATGATGAACTGGAAATGATGCGCGCGGTTGAGTATCTGATTCAGAACGGGCATAGGAAAATTGCTTTCATCAGTGCGGGTGAAGATAACGGAAGCTCCGGTCATTACCGATTGGAGGGGTATCGGAAGGCACTCGAAAAGCACGATATACCGTATGATGAGGAACTGATCTTTCCGATGAAGAAGGAAATCGAATCCTATTCTATGGAGAATGGGTATGCGATTGCCGAGGATATGCTAAAATGCGAAAAAGAGTTTACTGCAATCTGTGCAATCTCCGATACGCTGGCAATCGGAGCCATGAGAGCGTTATATGATGCGGGAAAACGAGTGCCGGAGGACTATTCGGTAATTGGTTTTGACGGAATTGAGCTTGGAAAATACATGATTCCCAGCCTGTCCACGATCCAGCAGCCGATTTACGAAATAGCGACGGAAACAACGAAATTATTATTTGATATCATATCCGGCAAAAAGGAGCATGAGCACAAGGTATTAGCCGGAGATCTGATTATTCGGGAATCGACGAAAGAAATAAAATAAGAAGAAGGACAGCAGATCGGTAGGGAAGCTTACCGGTCTGCTGTCTTTTGTGGGATAGCCCGATGAGCAGAAATCATATTACTGTTATGATAGGCGGGATTGTCCGTTACATCCTCCTTGAACCAGTCCGGCATCCTGTAGGCATTGGCAGCCTCCACGGAGCCAAATTCCACCTCTGCCAGCACAAGCGGAGCCAGCTCACCGTGAAAGACATCGAGCTCAATCGTCAGACCGCCTTCGTCCGGTATGAGATAGCGCGTCTTGGAGATGATGCGTCCTTCGGCTTTTCCGCGAAGTAGATCGTATGCTTCCTTCGTGAGAGGAAGGTTGTATTCCTCGCGTACCATCAGCCCCTTTCCCTTATAGGTCATATAGTAGCTGTCATTGTCACGGCGTACGCGGATGACCGGATTCGTGCACAGGTATGCCTGTTCAATTTCCTTCCGTACATATTGCTCCAGCTTTGCCGGCAATTCTTTAATTAAAAATTTGCGTTCGATTTCCATAAGGTGTCCTTTCGTTCAGTTGTCAATCCCCTCGTCGATATACAGTATAACACATGCAGTCAATTCTTGCATCCTACCGGAAACTTCGGTATACTACTTTAAAAAGACAATGTTACAGTAGGAAAGCACATAAGGAGGATGGAACAGTGAGTCAGGTATGTATTTTTTTGGCAGAGGGCTTTGAGGAGATCGAGGCATTGACCGTCGTGGACATTCTGCGCAGAGCAGGAATCGGGATTCAGACCGTATCGATTACAGGGGAGAAGCAGGTCGTAAGCTCGCACAAGGTGCCGGTTATGGCGGATGCCTTGTTTGAGGACATTGATTTTGCAGGTGTGGATATGATCGTTCTGCCGGGTGGGATGCCGGGAACGAAAAATCTGGAGGCACATGAGGGGCTGATGGCGCAGGTCGATGCGTTCTATGAGCAGGGGAAGTGGCTTTCCGCAATCTGCGCGGCTCCGAGTATTTATGGTCACAAGGGCATGCTCAAGGGAAAGAAGGCGTGCTGCTTTCCGGAATTTGAGAGCCATCTGGAGGGCGCTGAGGTCGTGCGTGATCCGGTCTGCGTGTCCGGTAAGATCATCACAAGCCGCGGCATGGGAACCGCCATTTTGTTCGGACTTGAGATTTGCGCACAGCTTGCCGGCAGACAGAAGGCGGATGAAATAGCGACGAAGATCATCTATACGCCGGCACAGCAGGAGTAAGCAGGAAGTAGAGCGAAGAACCATGAAATTGCGAATGCAGGATAGGATTGTGGAGTGCGAAGCACGAAACAATCCGTGTAATCAGTTTTGACTCTCGAATCATAATATAAGGGGGAAAGGAAGTATGATCAAAAAATTTACTTACGGCAAACCGATTCAGACAGAGGCAGTCGTGAAGGAACTGACACCGGAAAGCTCCAGATTGCCTTATTTTGATGTACGGGACAATGCAGAGGGGGAACACACATGCTCGCTTGTCTATCCGATGAAAGAGGAGGATATCGTATACGGACTGGGAGAGAGCGTCAGAGGAATAAACAAGAGAGGCTTTTTATACAAATCCAAATGTAACGATGACCCGGTTCATCAGGAGAGCACCAATTCCTTATACGGTGCACATAATTTTATCATTATAAGCGGCAGCGTCTGCTTTGGTCTGTTCGTGGACTTTCCGGGCGAGGTCGTGTGGGATATCGGCTATACAAGCCTGCACGAGCTGGTGATCACACCGTGCGAGCCGGATTTTGACCTGTATCTGATCGAAGGGGCGGATGAGAAGGCAATCGCAAAGGAATTTCGGCAGCTGACGGGAAGAAGCTATATCGCGCCGAAATGGGCATTCGGCTATGCGCAGAGCCGCTGGAGCTACATGAATGCGGAGGAAGTGCGTGAGGTCGTAAAGGAGCATCGGGAGAACGGGATACCGCTTGACAGTGTGGTCATGGACATCGATTACATGGAGCGCTACAAGGATTTTACGATCAATGAAGCTGCCTTTCCGAAGTTTGCGGAATTTGTGGAGGAGATGGCACGGCAGGGAATTCATCTTGTGCCGATCATCGATGCCGGCGTGAAGCGGGAAGAAGGCTATGACGTCTACGAGGAAGGGCTTCAGAATCATTATTTTTGTAAAAAAGAGGATGGAAGCAATTTTGTTGCCGGCGTTTGGCCGGGAAAGGTGTGCTTCCCGGATATGTTAAACGACGATGCGCGCAGGTGGTTCGGGCGGAAGTACAAGCTTCTGCTCGATCAGGGAATCGAAGGCTTCTGGAACGACATGAACGAGCCGGCTATTTTTTATTCGGAGGATCATCTGAAGGAGGTCTTTGAGGAGCTTGGAAAGATGAAGGATCGGGAGCTGGATATCTATGAATTTTTCCATTTCAAGGATCTGGTGCTGGGCGTTGCGAACAATGATCAGGATTACGCAAGCTTTTATCATGACTACAAAGGGGAAACAATCCGTCACGACAGAGTACATAACCTGTATGGGTATTATATGACGCGTTCGGCGGCGGAGGCGTTTGAAGAGCTTGTACCGGATAAAAGGATTCTTCTGTATTCGAGGGCATCCTACATCGGCATGCACCGCTATGGCGGAATCTGGACAGGCGATAACATGTCGTGGTGGTCGCATTTGCTTATGAATATCCGGATGATGCCGTCCCTGAACATGTGTGGCTTCCTCTATACAGGAGCCGATCTCGGAGGCTTCGGTGCAGATACGACGGAGGATCTGGTGCTCCGCTGGCTTGCGTTCGGCATTTTTACGCCGATTATGCGCAATCATTCTGCACTCGGAACGAGGAGACAGGAAGCATACCGCTTTGAAAGCAAAAAAATCATGGCAGATATCATCAGTATCCGTTATGCCCTTCTGCCGTATCTTTACAGTGAATATATGAAAGCGGCGCTTGAGGACGGGATGATGTTCCGACCGCTGGCGTTTGATTACAGGGAGGATACTTTTGCGAGACGTGTGGAGGATCAGCTTTTGTGCGGAGATTCGATCATGCTTACACCGGTCTATGAGCAGAATGCAAAAGGCAGATATGTGTATTTGCCGGAGGATATGAAGCTGGTGCGCATGAAGAGTGCGGATACCTATGAGACGGAGGTTCTGCCGAAGGGGCATCATTATATTGATATTGCGCTTGACGAGGTCGTCTTTTTCATTCGCAAAAATAAATGTTTGCCGCTTGCGAAGGGCGCACAGTGCATCGGGGAGCTGGACTTTGCGGATTTGAAGCTTCTCGGCTATGTGACGGAGAAGGCAGAGTATGACTATTATATGGATGACGGGTACAGTAAGGATTACGACAACCCGGCTTACCGCATGAAATTCGAGATGGAAAGACAGGCAGTGACCCTGTAATCATGTAATGATGCCGGGATCAAAAGCCCTTCGGGCATTTTCTGCATACCATATACAGCACTTTCAAATTAATTTGAGCACTGCATATGGTATGCAGAAAGGTGCTTGCGCACCTTTTGCCCCAACATCATGTAATTGAAATAAAAAATCATTAACAGAATCTACCAAAATATTTTCCTCTGTATTGTCCATACTAACTATCAAGATAAGAGATACAAAGAAAGACGCAAAGGGATATCATAGAAATCCCGTCGCAGCTTTCTATGATATCCTTGTCTTAACGATAGAAAAGTCAGTAAAATACGGAGGTGAATGAATATGTCAAGTACAAACTCTTCTAACAACCTTACAGTACCGGAGGCAAAGGCTGCATTAGACCGTTTTAAAACAGAGGTTGCTGCAGAAATCGGTGTAGAACTGAAGGACGGCTACAACGGTGACTTAACATCGAAGCAGGCCGGAAGTATCGGTGGTGAGATGGTCAGACGTATGATCAGAAAACAGGAAGAGCAGATGAAGGCTTAAGCTACCCGTTCACAGTGATGTGGACAGCGATGTCTTAATCGAAGCTGATAAAAAGGACAACCGGAAAGCGGTTGTCCTTTTTTCATTTATGGGATATACTATGATGATAGGGTCAAAAGCTCAAATCGAGTTTGAGCTTGCTCGAAACCGGGTTTGAGCTTTTGACCCTATCATCATACGATTAGGCGTAATACATAACAGAAAGGCTTGGTGAAAAAATGAGAACTAACAATGGGAAAAACAAGGGAAAAGGCATGTGCACCATGCTGCTTGCTTCCGCTTTGCTGCTGGCACTTCTTTTCTCGGGATGCGGGAAGGAACCGGTCAATGTGAGAGTCGGCTCGCTGAAAGGACCGACATCGATGGGACTTGTCGCACTGATGGACAAGGCGGAGAAGGCAAAGGCGCAGGAAGAAGC
Organism: Lachnospiraceae bacterium; assembly: GCA_017476765.1. Taxonomy (GTDB): domain Bacteria; phylum Bacillota; class Clostridia; order Lachnospirales; family Lachnospiraceae; genus JAFUZE01. Next base: position 2,143 of record JAFUZE010000224.1, on the reverse strand, counting down.
CGGTGAGGAGGTAACGGCACCTTTAAAGGATATCTATGACTTTACGATGGAGACGCAGCCGGATGCGCTGGTCGGCATGATGGTGAAGGGAGATCTGGATATTGCGTTGATTCCTGCCAACGTGGCAAGCATTCTGTATCAAAAAACGGAGGGGGCAGTTACGGTGATCGATATCAACACGCTCTCTGTTCTGTATATCGTGTCTGCAAATACGGAGATTCAGTCCTTTGACGATTTGAACGGGCAGACGATTTATCTGACAGGAAAGGGAACGACCCCGGATTATGTGCTCCGCTATCTTCTGCAAAAGCACGGGCTGAGTACGGATGATGTGACACTGGAATACAAGTCGGAGGCGACGGAGGTTGCGGCTGTTTTGGCACAGGATGAACATGCGGTCGGACTTTTGCCGCAGCCTTTTGTGACGGCAGCATGCATGCAGAATGACAAGCTGCAGATACTTTTTGACTGTGGTGAGGAGTGGGATGCCGTCTGTGAGGATGGCAGCAGTATCGTGACCGGTGTCACGGTAGTCAGAAATGAATTTTTGCATGATCATAAGGATGCGGTCAAAAATTTCCTTGCCGAGCATAAGGAAAGTGCGGAGTTTGCAAACACTCAGACAGAGGAGACGGCAGCCTCTGTCGTGAAATACGGAATTCTTGAAAAGGAGCCGGTTGCGCAAAAAGCAATTCCGTATTGCAACATTACTTATATTGACGGTGCGGAAATGAAGCAGGCGCTGACAGGATACCTTCAGGTATTATATGACATGGAACCGGAGTCTGTCGGAGGAGCGCTGCCGGGAGAGGTCTTCTATTTTGAATAATCGAATGAAAAAAAAGAACATGAAAACAGCCGGAGCAATCCTGTTCTGGCTGCTTATATGGGAGATCGTGGCGTTAGCGGTTGCTAACGCCATTGTAATTGCTACGCCGCAGGCGGTAGTAAAATATTTGATTGTACATGTGACGGATCGGGTATTCTATTTGTCCATTGGTCGCTCGTGGGTGCGCATCGTCGCAGGCTTTGTCCTTGCCTTTTTGTCGGGAACGGCGCTTGCGGTCATCTGCTACCGCTTTCACTGGATACGCGGGCTTTTCGGTCCGCTGATGGCAGCAATCAAGGCAACGCCGGTGGCTGCCATCACGGTGATTCTGCTTTTATGGGTATCATCGAAGCGGCTTTCCGTCGTGCTGTGCTTTTTGCTCGTGCTTCCGAGTGTATATGAGCAGCTGCTTGCCGGACTGGATCATATGAACCCCGGACTTCTGGAGCTTGCGTACTGTTACAGACTGCCGTTTTACAGAAGGCTGCTTACCATATATAGGAGCGAGACGGCAGCCGGTCTGTATGGGAGCCTGAAGGCATGTGTGGGTCTGAGCTTTAAATCCGCGGTGGCGGCTGAAATTATTGCGATACCGCTGAACACAATGGGAGAGCGGCTGTATTTTGCCAAGATTCATCTCGACACACCGGGCGTGTTTGCGTGGACCTTTGTTGTGGTACTGCTGTCGGCGGTTACCGAACGGTTTTTCCTGCGCATTTTTCAGTCGGCAATGAAACGGACGCCGGACGGACTTGGCAGAAGCGGCGGCAGACAGGAGCGGGGACAGTCTCCATCCGAGCGGCAGAATATCGACTATTCGGTGCTGACGCAGAAGAAAAATGGGAAAGAGAATGTCAGAGCCGATGTGCCGGAGCGCGCTTATCCGGAAATAACGCTTGAAAATGTGGGGAAGGCTTACGGCGGCCGCAGTGTGCTGAACGGACTTGACCGCACGATGCGATCCGGGGAATGTCATCTGATTGTCGGACCCTCCGGTGCGGGAAAGACGACACTGCTGCGCATTCTGGCACATTTGACAAAGCCCGATCAGGGAACTCTCACGATTGCTGCAGGTAGGGGCAGCGAAGCGAAAAAGACCGGGAGCATGCAAATCGGCATGGTATTTCAGGACGAAGTGGTGCTGCCGGATTACACAGCGCTTCAGAATATCGAAATTTTTGCCGGGCGGAGGCTGTCTTACGAGGAAAGGATGTCTCTGGCGCAGCTGCTTCCGGCGGATTGTCTGGACAAAAGGGCGTCGGAGCTGAGCGGCGGGATGAAGCGCAGGGTGCAGATCGCAAGAACCATGTTCTC
>JAFUZE010000223.1 GCA_017476765.1 Lachnospiraceae bacterium | reverse complement strand
GGGACTTGCCGTGGGGCTTACGGCTTTGATTGTGAAGATTGGTTCATGGATTTTAAGAATATGTCTGTACCGCGGGGAGAAGCATCTAATTGTATTAGTTATCCTGTTTAGTTGTATCTATTTTTTTTGTATGTTCGCATGCATGGATATTGTGACCGGACTGCAGGGCGGAATTGCGGCAGTCGTAGTTTTTGTTTCTTTTATTCTGTTTGCCCGCAGCCTTTATGCGATTGTACGGCTTAAGAGGAAAAGCCTGTCTGTTTTTATCATCTGCATTGTCAGCGGTCTTTGCACTCTGGCAATTCTGGTCATCACGATAGGGAGTGGTTTTGAGGACTCCTATGTAAAAGAGTATATAAAGCTTCGCCGGACAGAATCGCTTAAGACTCTCTCAAAGCCGGCTTTGACGGAGAGCGAGCTGCAAAACGGTAACGAGCCGGTCGGTGTGCTTGAGTACGGCGCGGAGCAAAAGCGGGTCAAGCCGCCCGAGGAGATGGTGGAGGATGATCTGGAAAGCACAAGCGCAGATTTGGAAGCCTATGTGGACGGATACAGCGGTCTGTCCGCCAAATACCGTGAGCTGTATCTCGGATATGATATACATAACGTACCGCTCGCAGGACGTATCTGGTATCCGAAGAGGAAGGAGCATTGCCCGGTTCTTTTTATCCTTCACGGCAACCATGATTTTACATCGCAGAGCTATCTGGGATATGCTTATCTTGGTGAATATCTTGCCTCACACGGCTATGTGGTCGTGTCGGTAGATGAGAATTTCTGCAACGGCAATATACTCGGGGATCTGACGGAGGAAAACGACGCACGCGCCGTCCTTTTGCTGGAAAACATCGGAGAAGTGCTCACATATAATAAGACAGAGGGAAACCCGCTTTTCGGTAAAATAGACGAGGAAAAAATTGCAATCGCCGGACATTCGCGTGGCGGTGAGGCAGCTGCGGTCGCAGCGTACTTTAACACACTTTCCAGGTATCCGGAAAACGGAACGATTTCTTTTGACTATCAGTATGCGATTCAGTCTGTCATAGCGATTGCCCCGACGGCAGATCAGTACCGCCCGATGGACCGGAGCACGGAACTTAAGGATATCAGCTACCTTTTGCTGCAGGGTGCAAACGATCAGGATATCTCGGTGTTTATGGGACTGAAGCAGTATAACAGCATTCAATTTACCAAAGAGAAGGACTGCCTGAAATCGTATTTGTACATTGCGGGCTCAAACCACGGTCAGTTCAATACCGAGTGGGGCAGATACGACATAGGATATCCGCTTAGCCGGATTTTAAATGTCAAAAATCTTCTTTTGCAGGAAGACCAACAGCAGATTCTGCAGCTTTTTACAAAGAAATTTCTTGATGTGACGCTTAAGGGAGATCAGGAGGGCAAAAGTCTGTTTTATGACGTGCAGGCTTATCAGAGCGTGCTCCCGGAGACTGTGTACATACAAGGCTATGCGGATTCGACATGCGAGACAGTCTGCGATTTTGAGGAGGATCTGGACCTGACGACGGGCACGATGGAGGGCAGCGTCATAAATACCGGATATGCGGAGGAATGGACGGAGAAGCTCTCGCGCTTTACAACGGGTACATACCACTTTGACAAGAAGGACTATGCGCTGTCCCTTAAGTGGAAGGAAACCTATCGCTCCTATGTAAGGGTTCACTTTCCTTCCTTTGATGCGACGGACAAAAAGCTGACCTTTGATATTCTGGATATGGACAATGCAAATGTCAGAGAAGAAGCTTATCGTGCACTGAACTGTACGATTTTACTAAAGGATCAAAACGGCAGGCGTGCGCAGACGACACTGGGTGAGCACTGCACGGTCTATCCGCCGCTTCCGGTCAGGCTCTCGAAGCTGCAGTTTCTTTTCGGAGAGAATGAATATAAGCACCAGTTCCAGACCGTGCTCATTCCGGTTTCTGCGTTTGAGGGGGAAGAGGGCTTTGACGCATCAGCCGTCACGGAAATCCGCTTCTGCTTTGATAAGGAAAAGAGCGGCTCCATTCGTCTGGATGATGTCGGCTTCACGGAGTAAGCACGCAGCTTGGCGAATAGTGCGGAATAAATCAAACATGGAAAAAATGCAGTGATTAAAGCTTATGATGAATCGCAGGTGTATTGCAGATGCCTGTGAAGGTTTTAGAAAGAAAGCAAGGTTGGTGAAATATGGGAACAGCGGATTTGCATATCCATTCGATGTACTCGGACGGAACGATGACAATAGAAGAGATTGCACAGGAAGCTATAAGGCAGGGCGTGACGCTCCTTGCAGTGTCCGATCACGATATGTTAAAGGGCGCCAGAAGGCTGCAAGAGCTTGTGAAGGAAAAAAATCTGTATCAGAAGCAGACAATGCATGATAGGTCAAGTGCAAAAGGGCTGCAAGAGCCTGTGCAGGAAAAAGCAGAGCATGACGGACTGATCTGCATTCCGGCAGTGGAGATCAACACGCTCGATCGGGGGCGCAATGTCCATATTCTGGGATACCATGTGGATTTGGACGATTCCTCATTTGACGAATTTATCAACAACAACCGCCGGATGCTCGATGATGTGAGTGTTCAGCTCATCCGCAAGATGGAAAAGGATTATGAGCAGATTTCCCTTGCGGAATTTGCGAATTATACCTATGACCGGACGAAGGGCGGCTTTGAGGCACTGCATTACTTAAATGAAAAGGGACTCACGCAGACATTAAAGGAAGGATTCCGCTTTTATGAAATCTATGACTGTCCGTACAGCTGTGTCAATTTCCCCGATATACCGACTGCGATCGAAAAAGTGCACAGGGCGGGCGGCGTTGCAGTCCTGGCGCATCCCGGCGTGACGATTCCGGAAAAGGAGCCCGGGGAATTTGAGAAGGAGCTGCTTCGATATGTCGCTATGGGAATTGACGGCATCGAGTGCTATTATCCGCTGCATCCCGACTGGATGATCGGGATGTGCGTAAGAATCTGTGAGGAAAAAGGACTGTTCATCACGGCAGGCTCAGACTGTCACGGAAGCTTCGGCACTGCGGGAATCAATCAGATGAATATCAGTGCCGACCGGGTCACGCTGCCGGTCTCCCTTTGCTGAGCTCGCTTGCCCTTGAGTTTTGCTCGAAAAAGAAGCATCCGTTATTCATCTGAACAATATGTTTCCCGTTTGTTTATTTCAATGAAACCTCGTCATAGGTCAGCTCCGGGAAGTTTGCTACGGCTTCGTCATAGAAGTTGTGTAAGGCGGTGGTTTTATCATATTCACCCGTGATATATCCCGCGAATGCCGCCTTGAACGCATCACAGCACCCCTGATCATATTGACCCACGACGGACATATCTATCTTAGGTGCTGCCTCCGCAAACAAGGCAATGTGATTTTGTCCGCCCAAAAATGCGGAGCTGTAATCGGAATGTGCGATTTCCTCCATTCCCGACATGGTATTGGTATAGTCTTCCGTTCCCCTTGTAATGGCTACCATATTCTCCTTGTCGCAGGTCATTTTTCTCATAATATCCGCCACAAGGGACGCATTATCTGTTCCTCTCGCTCCGGCGATCCATGTTCCGCCCCAATACCACGCCGCAGGACCCTCGCAGACTGCCCAGTCTCCGAAACCCTCCTCGCCGGCATTTCCTACGAGTGTAAAATTGATGCCCCATGTGGAATAGAAAAATCCAAACACTTTACCCTCGGCACTCTGGTCAAAAGCCCATTCATCGCTCCATAACGTGGTGCTTCCCATCCATCCGTTATCATAGTATTCTTTGCATTTATCCGCCCATGTGAGCAGTCCGTCATCAATCTGGATATGTGGCGATGCACCGGAAGGATTATCTACCCACGGTTTGCTGACATTATTGGAGAACACCCTAAACCAATCCTCACTTCCGGAAAGCATCTTGTAGCCCTTTTTTGCTGCTTTTGCCGCTGTCTCTTCAAAATTATCCCAATCAGAAAGTGCTTTCTGTACTTCCTCCGGATCGTCTGTTCCAAGTACATCTATAGCTATGGAACGACGATATGCGAATAATCCCGGCGTTGCCTGCCAGCTTGTTCCCTTTAATTTTCCATCCTGAGATGTCGCAATTTCTTTTGTGTACGGATATTGGTCTGCTAACTCACTCTCGCTTATTCCAAGATCGTTTACAATATCCAAAGTGTAGTCGGAATCTACATACTTCAAAATATAGTCCGCTTCCATAAGGAAGAGATCAACCTTATCATCGGCAGAAGCATCCATATTCAAAAGCAACGCTTCGTCAAGTGCGTTTTGGTATGCAAAATTGTCATAGGGATTTACCGTCCAGACGACCTTCACATCTCCAATGGAGCCTGTTCCGTCACCGTTATCTATATATCCCGGATAATAATCCGTCATACGCTCCTCAAACTCTGTATTCCAACAATAAATGTTCAGCACCTTGCCCCCATCGCTGCATACAGCCTCAGAGAACATTTCTCCCGTGGATTCTTGTTTTCCACATCCGGAAAGATTTATAATCGCAAGACTGAAGATAAGCACGATTGTCGTCAGCCTGCGTAACTTCTTATTCCTGTTCATTATCATCGCCTCCTGTTTATCTGCTTCGGATTTATCAACCGGATTATTTTCTTGACCTTACGGTCAAGAAGCATCGCTTGCTTCGCTTACTCAATACGGATTTCCTGAATGTTTGTCTCAAGTGTCTCGGCAATGCTGTTTAACCTGTCAATTCCATCCGCCATTATCTGTAATGCTTTCAGGATATTTGACAATGTATTGGACGTTTCCTGTGAGCTTTCCGCATTTTGTGATGCGATTGACGACAGGCTTCCCACGGTTTGAATAATGCTCTCGCGGGCTCCGTCAAGCTGATCCGTATGCTGCCTGATATTTGCAGCGTTGGACAGCGAGCCGTCTATGCCGTCACGGACAATGCGGAATGCCTCCTCTGTCTGCTCGACCATTGTGTTCTGCCTTTGCATGACTTCCCGGACCTCATCCATAATTTCCACTGCCTTGCCCGAGTTCTCCACCAGCTCCTGAATAATGACAGTAATATCTTTCGCAGATGCACTTGAAGCCTCCGCAAGATTTTGAACGCCCTCCGCTACAACAGCAAATCCTTTGCCCTGTTCGCCGGCGCGGGACGATTCAATCCTCGCATTCAGAGAAAGTAAATTCGTCTGACTTGCGATATCCTCGATCAGCGCTGCCACCTCCTTAATTTTTTTGGCAGCTTGATTCGTTTCGTTTGTTTGCTCATAAATCCGATTGATAGAAGCCGCAGTCTGTTCATTGATCTGAACAAGCTCCGCAAGCGTTTCAAACGCCTCTTCGCTTGTCTGACGCATCATATTTGCAGTTTCCATCAAGCCGGAAACCTGTTTGCTGGTATTTACAATCATTTCGCCAATTAGTCCCACATCATGGTTTGCCCTCTGGGTTTCCGATGCGCCTGTTGCAATTTCTTTTACAGCAGAATCAATATGTGACGCATTATCCTTCGTTTCCTGCGCATTCTCTGAAAGTTCGTTTGATGTCCCATAAAGAAGCGTACTTTGGAACTTTATCTCCTCGATGATCTTGACCAGTTTCTGTCGCATATTTCTTACTGATTTGGCGATAATTCCGGTTTCATCCTTTCTCTTTGCAAGCTCATCCACCCTCGGATCGTCTGTAAGGTCTAACGCCCCGATACGATCCACAACATCGGAAACCGTTTCTATAGGACGCGTGATTCGAAGCGATTGGTATAATCCGAAAACCAGCATTGCAATAAAAATGATAACACCCGTCAGAACAGCTATTCCGGTCATACGGTTTATCGTGAAAAAGAAATCCGCTCTGTCAACGGTAATCACGAGGACAAATCCCTTACTGCTTGCGTAATAAGACGCTATTTTTTCCGTCCCGCCTTCATCATAGGTCACAATTCCGGGTTCAGCGATGCTTCCCCTGCCAACCTGCAGCGCAATATCGCGGATCTCCTGCACATCCGTCTGACGCCCGACTTTCGTATGATCCGGATTCATCAGTACAATGCCATCATCTCTTACGAGAAAACAATAACTGCTCTCACAGCTCTCAAGTCTTGCTCCCTGTAAAAAGGCTTCCAAACGAAACGGCACTTTGCGGATATCGGTGTGATACTGCGTCAGATTGACTGCCGTCTCTAGCTTCTGACCATAGAGCAGCGTCTGATTGTACAGATAAGCCGTATTAACGGAATCCAGTTCCCCTCGTACCGGTATTGTTACGACAAGAAGCACGGACAACACAGCAATAAATACCGCAATTCCGATGGTAAACATGATTCGGAACCGAATGGATGACAGCACCGGAACAGCTCTTGCTTTCCTGTTTTTCTTAGCCGAAAATGCTCCTCCATGTTGTTTTTTGGATTCTTTTTCTTCCATACAAACTATTCCTCCTTGTTGTAATTTGAAATAACATCGTGGCTGCTGCCCTGATGGTTTCTCGTTAAGTATTCATTTAGCAAAAACCTTTACGGCATACAACCAAAGTTTAAATGTCAAGATTACGCACTCTCCTCAAATATATATTAGGCAGGGCATGCCGACACAGCTTTTCGTGCATACACAATGTTTCATACTCGATTGCTTTATTTTAACATGTCCATCAATGGACACTTCAAGCGTTTTATATGAAAAAGTTGAAATCAACACCGCCAAGCGATATAATTGTCCATATATGAACAACTTTTTTGGAGGGAAACCATGATTCAAAGATATAAACTGGAAAATGAGAAACTGTATACCATACGAGAAGTGGCAAAGATTTGCGGTATCAGCCGTGCAACTCTACTTAGAATGGAAGAAGCCGGATTTGATACTCCGTGTGTGATTAACCCGGAGAGCGGCTTCCGATATTATGATGCCATGAATATTCTTAAGATACAGCGTTATCTATCTCTTAAACGATTGGGAATATCCCAAAAGGACATCCTATCCTATTATAACGGCACATTGAACAAGCCAGACTTCCTTTCGGAAATCAAGGAACGGATTGACATCGCACAGCGTTGCGTAGATGAATTTGAAGCATATTTTTCCGAGCGTGAAAGCATATCCTTCTCTTATTACAATCTGCCTGAAATGACATGCTACTGCTTTCCCTGCCCTATCAGAAAGATCAAAGAGCAGATTGAATATAATTATATTGAAATAAAGAAAATGTACGATGCCGGATTCAAACCCTACCCGTCGACACCGATGTTCTGCGCCATCCCGGATCTTGAGCATGTATACGATGGAAAAGACCCGGAACCCTACACATCGACAATATGTATGTCGGTATGTCCAGATGAAATCCCCGATCCATCAAAAGTCATTCATGTAAAGTCGCGTCAGTCGTTTTCCCTTTTATATCATGGGGACGGCGATGAAATAATGGAAAATGGCGGACGCATTTTGCTTGAAGAAATGAATAGAAGAAAAATCCGTGCTGCCGGTCCGTTAATTGGCATTAACGTTGTCGGCGTGTTTTTCGGAAATGAAATTGCTCCGGAAGACTATGTGTTTCGTTTTGCGATTCCGGTAGAATAGATATTAAATTGCCGCATTTGCTTGGTTACTGGGCATATATCGCAGAGTTTCTTCCTCCTCATAGGATGGATAAGGATAGGATGGAGAAGGAACGAAAGAATCAAAAAGACCGTACCAAAGTCGTATGCACTTAGGTACGGTCGATTTTTCAGCTTGTTTATTCGGAATTTACTGCTTGGACAGCTCAATCAGCTCTTTTAACATCTTAGGAAGCTCTGTCGACATCGTCTCATCCGAGAACTGGCAGGTTCCTACGTTTTTGTGACCGCCGCCGTTGTACTTCAGCATCAGGCTTCCGACATCCACGTTGGACGTGCGGTTCAAAATACTGTAGCCGACAGCTGCGCTGCAGCCCTGACCACCCTTGCCGTTTACAATCCATGCGGAAATATTCTGCTCCGGATACATCGAGTAGATCATGAAGCGGTTGCCGGAGTAAATCGGGTCTACACCGCGCAGGTCCGTAATGATTACATTGCCGCCTACCTTTGTATACTTGGTAACCATCTCCTTGAATTTCTGGGTCTGTTCAAAATAAACCTCGATACGTTCCTTGACATCCGGAAGGTCCAAAATCTCCTCGGTCGTCATCGTGCGGCATGCATCGATCAGCTTTTCCATCAACTGATAGTTGGAGATTGTGAAGTTTCTCCATCTTCCGAGTCCGGTTCTCGGATCCATCAGAAAACCGACCAAAATCCAGCCCTTCGGGTTCTGAACCTCGTCAATCGTCAGGTTTCCGCTGTCCACTTTATCGACGGCCTCCATCATATCATCAAACTGAGGAAATCTTTCCTTTCCTCCATAATATTCATAAATAATGCGTGCACACGACGG
>JAFUZE010000222.1 GCA_017476765.1 Lachnospiraceae bacterium | reverse complement strand
CATATTCGTGTAAGCTCCGATACGAAGCTTCTTCAAAGAAACACGGTAGATGAAAAGTAGGAGACGCAGCGTTGACGGCAAAGCAGAAAAGGAGTGGAAAATAATATGAAACATATGATGACAACACTTTGCTATATCGAACAAAACGGGACCTATCTGATGCTGCACCGCATCAAGAAGGAGAACGATTTAAATCATGACAAATGGGTAGGTATCGGAGGAAAATTTGAAGAGGGGGAAACTCCGGAGGAATGTCTGCTGAGGGAAGTATATGAGGAGACCGGTCTGACGCTGACTGCCTACCGGTTCCGCGGAATTGTGACGTTTCTTTCCGATGAATGGGGAAGTGAGTATATGTATCTCTACACGGCAGACGAGTTTATCGGACAGATGATGGCGCCTGAGGACTGTGCGGAGGGAGAGCTTGTCTGGGTGCCGAAGGAAGAGGTGAAGCATCTCCCGATCTGGGAGGGGGATAAAATCTTTTTCCGTCTGCTTGAGGAGGAGCAGGGATTCTTTTCCCTGAAGCTTCGCTATGAGGGGGCTCGGCTTGCAGAGCATGTGTTAAAGATTTATGAGTCTGTGTAGGGGAATGAAGCTGCGTAAGGGAATGGAACTGTGTAGGGGAATGGAATTGTGTAGGGGAATGGAATTGTGTAGGGGAATGAGTCTGCATAAAGAAATGAAACTACCGGAAATTTTTCGGATAGGGTAGGAATAATCGGTGCAAAAATCGGAAAAATATAGGTAAATGGCTCTATATATTTAGAATCTGTTTATAAAATTTATAAAATATTCAGACAATTTTAGCACTCAACACTTGACAGTGCTAACAAAAAGAGCTATAACATAGGTGTAAACAAAAAACAAAGACAATTCCGGAACACCGGAATCGCAAATAGAAGGAGGAAGGACTTATGTTATTACCAAGAATTTTTGACGATGTATTTACAAACAACGATTTTGATGATTTTTTCTACGCACCATTTGCAACGAGAAGACCGCAGGGTGTCAGCCAGATGCACTCCGATGTCAGAGAACTTGATGACAGCTATGAAGTAGATATGAATCTGCCGGGCTATGACAAGGAGGATGTAACAGCAGAGCTGAAGGATGGATATTTGACGATCGAGGCATCTCACAATGAGGAGCATGAGGAGAAGAATAAGGAAGGCAAATATCTGAGAAGAGAACGCTACAGCGGTTCTTTAAAGAGAAGCTTTTATGTCGGTGAGCAGGTGACCAACGAGGATATCAAGGCGAAGTTTAAAAACGGCGTCCTGACGGTCAGCATTCCGAAAAAGGAGGAATTGCCAAAGGCAGAGGAGAAGAAGTATATTGCGATTGAGGGATAAAGCTTTTGTTGCTCGGTAAGCAGCAGTGAGGAGGATTCCATTCCTCAAACCGCAAATCAATTTTACACCGGATCAGCATTGCCTGATCCGGTGTTTTGTGTTACACTAAATGCAGTCGTAATCGGACGGGAGCTGTCAGGTGTACGCATCGGTAATGCTTTTTAGAAATTGTTCCTTACAGCTTTCGTAATACAGAATCAAAAGATTGAGGGAAGAAAGAGATGTTTATTTTATTAGCAGGCGGATTATTAGTGATTATTGTGGCAGTGATTGTGGCAGTCGTATCATCGGTTGTTTCCGCAGTTGCGGCAAGCGAAGACATTGAGGATTGACAACAGAGGTGAAATTCCTTTTGTCATATATGGTCTTGTAGCACCAAAGCCGGGAAAAACGCATACGATATAACAAAGTGCTTTTGGAGATGCGGATGGCAACAGTAATTTTAGATGCCGGTCATGGAGGCTGGGATAATGGTGCGACTTATGCCGGACGAAGGGAAAAGGATGACAATCTTGCTATGGTGCTGGCGGTAGGAGAGATTTTGAGCCAGAGCGGTGTGAATGTTTTGTTTACAAGAGTGACGGATATTTATGAATCGCCGATTCAGAAAGCGCGGGATGCAAACAATTCCGGTGCGGACTATATGATATCGATTCACCGCAATTCTTCGCCGATTGCCAATCAGTATGCCGGTGTGGAGACGCTTGTCTACAGTCTGTATGGACCGGCAATGCGGATGGCGGAAAATATCAACGCCAGTCTTGCGCAGGTGGGCTATAACAATCTGGGAATCGAGGCACGCCCGAATCTGGTTGTGTTAAACAGCACGAATATGCCGGCTCTTTTGGTGGAGGTTGGCTTTCTGAACAGTGACGAGGATAACTATTTGTTTGACACGTTTTTTGACGAGACCGCACAGGCGATCGCAACGGGAATTTTGCAGTCACTTTAGAAGGGGTGTAAGGGCAGAGAGAAAGAACGGAGAAATCTATGAACAGAAATCAAAAAAGTCTGTGGAGCTAAGCAGAAGCTCCGCAGACTTTTTGCGTCGTATTATGGTTATCAAAAGAGAAAACATAGGAAACACAGCACAAGCCGGGAATTGCTACTGTTTAAGAGGATTCACCGGTATCCGAAGCCGGACTCTCGAGAGGCTTCGGTGTCTCATCGGCGGCGACTTCTTCGTCAGAGGTATCCTCATCAGGGGCGGTTTCCGGCGGCATGCTGTCGGATGCCCCGGTTTCTTCCGGTATCTCCTGAGCCTCCGGTGCGGGAAGAATCAGCGTCACCTGCTCGACGCGGTTGTTTTGCACGGTTGTTGCAATGAGCTTTGTGCCGTCCTCCAGTGTAATCTCTTCTCCCTGCTGCGGCAGACGGTCGAGCGTCTCCAGCATCAGCCCGCCGATCGAGTCGTAATTTTCCGAGTCGAGTGTCAGGCGGATCGAATCGTTGATATCATCGATCTTCATCGAGCCTTCCACAAGGTAAGTACGCTCACCGATCTCCCGAATCAGCTCATCCTCCGATTCATCGTATTCGTCCCGAATCTCACCGACAATCTCCTCCAAAAGATCCTCCAGCGTGATCAGACCGACCGATGCCCCATATTCGTCGAGGACGATCGCAATGTTGATGGCGCCGCCCCGCATTTCCATCAGCAGGTCGTTTGTCTTTTTATATTCATAGGTATAATATGTGTCACGCAGAATATTTCGAATCTTAAAATCCGTTTTCTTGCATAGAAAAAAGAAATCCTTTAACGTGATGATACCGATGATGTTGTCTGTTTCATTTTCATAAACCGGAATGCGGGAGTACATCGTCTCCTTGAAAAGATTCAGCACCTCACGGTAGCTCGCTTCCACATCGACCATGCACATATCGATACGCGGAATCATAATATCCTTCGCATACGAATCGCCGAAATCGAATACATTCAGAATCATTTCCCGCTCCTCGGACTCGATGACTCCGTCCTCATGGCTCACGTCCACATACGTTTTCAGTTCACTTTCTGTCATATAGCTGACCTTGGCATTGGGATCGATGCCCAAAATACGCAGAAAGATATTTGCCAGCTTATCGACAAGGAAAATGACAGGTGTGAGTATGTACATCAGCCCGTCAATCGGATAGCAATAGATAAAGGAAAGCTTTTCCGCGTTCAGCGTTGCCCACGTCTTAGGCAGAATTTCTCCGAATAAAAGTACGAGAATCGTCAGGATTCCTGTCGCAAGTCCAACCGCTGTGCTGCCGAAAAGGCGGATTGTCAGGGCGGTCGCAAGGGATGTGGCGGAGATATTGACGATGTTGTTGCCGATCAAAATGGCACTGAGCATTTTGCCGGAACGGGACAATACCTTTTCCAGACGTATGGCACTTTTTTTGCCGTCCTCAGCCAGCCCTTTGATGCGAATTTTGTTTACGGTCGTCAGTGCTGTCTCTGCGGAGGAAAAAAAAGCCGAGAGAACGAGCAGAAGAAATAAGATGATCAGTTGTATGACACCGGGGGTATCCAAAAAAATCCACTCCTTTTTGTACTATATTTTAAAGGGAAACAATATGATAGTAATATAAATGGATGAAAAATACAAGGAGATTTCTATGGAACAATCAAAACGAAACGTAAATCCTATCTTTTTTGCAAAGATCTTTCTGTTTTCCTATGTGCTGACAGCCGTTTTTCTGCTGCTGCTTGCCATGCTTTTGTATAAATTCAGACTCAGCGAGACGGTGACGAATATAGGGATTATCCTGATTTACATATTGGCATGTTTTTTTTCGGGATTTCTGACCGGAAAAAAGATGGGCAGCAGGAAATTCCTCTGGGGTATGCTGGTGGGAATCGGTTATTTTGCAATACTGGCGCTGTTGTCGATCGCAGTGCAAAAGGGGACGATACAGCTGAGTGGAAGCTTCCTCTCAACGTTGTTTTTGTGCGCCGGAAGTGGGATGCTCGGAGGAATGTTGAGTTAAATGTACTTTTGCGTATGGTACTTTTTATGAGCTTGAGTAAAAGAATTTTGCACCTATTCCAAAAAAAGTCTTTCCATGTTTTTTAAAATATGTTATACTATCGGCAGATTGTGAATAAGGAGGCTTTGTTTATGAAACATATCAAAACATTAAGCACAAGAGATTTGAAAAAATCCATGAAAAAGGGCGGATGTGGAGAATGTCAGACATCATGCCAGTCAGCTTGTAAAACATCTTGTACTGTCGGCAACCAGAGTTGCGAGCAAGTAAAATAAATTGATGTTTACATAAGCAGCGATTCGTCGCTGCTTATTATGCGTTTAGATATCGCGCATTTTAGAATGAAAGGAAGAAAATTTTGATACACTGTTATAAGAATAATGGCTTCAATATTGTTTTGGATGTCAACAGTGGTGCGGTTCATGTAGTGGACGATACGGCGTATGATTTGATTCCTGCGTTAGAAGAAGCGGTGATGGACGGCAAAAGGGAGGAAGAGGTCTTTGCGAAAGCGAAGGAGCTTAATCTGCCCTGCAGCGACGAGGAGCTGCGGGAAGCGGTGTCGGAGATTCTGGAGCTGAAGGAAGCCGGCATGCTCTATACGGTGGATGTGTACGAGCCGTATCTCTCGTCGTTTCAAAACAGGGAGACGGTAGTAAAAGCGCTTTGCCTGCATATCGCACATGACTGTAACCTTGCGTGCAAGTATTGCTTTGCCGAGGAAGGGGAATATCATGGACGACGTGCCCTCATGAGCTATGAGGTCGGCAAAAAAGCACTCGATTTCCTCGTAGCGAATTCCGGGAACCGCGTCAATCTGGAGGTCGATTTCTTCGGCGGTGAGCCCTTGATGAATTTTGATGTGGTAAAGCGGCTGGTCGCCTACGGCAGAAGTCTCGAGGAGCCGCATCATAAGAAATTCCGTTTTACGCTGACAACGAACGGCGTTTTGTTAAGTGATGATATTCTGGAGTTTGCCAACCGGGAAATGGCGAATGTCGTGCTGAGCATTGACGGGAGAAAGCAGGTACATGACTATATGCGCCCTCACCGGGGCGGTCAGGGCAGCTATGAGGAGATTGTGCCGAAGTTTCAGCGCGTGGCGGAGAGCCGGAATCAGATGAATTACTATGTGAGAGGTACGTTTACCCATCACAATCTGGACTTTTCGGAGGACGTTCTGCATCTCGCCGATCTGGGGTTCAAACAGATTTCCGTTGAACCGGTCGTTGCGGACGAGAAAGAGGCGTATGCGATTACGGAGGCGGACATTCCGCTGCTCAAAGAGCAGTACGATAAGCTGGCAAAGAAAATCATTGAGAGGCAAAAGGCGGGAGAAGGATTCAATTTCTTCCACTTTATGATCGATTTGGAAGGCGGTCCGTGCGTTGCCAAGCGGTTATCCGGCTGCGGCTCCGGAACGGAATATCTGGCGGTGACGCCGTGGGGCGATTTTTATCCGTGCCACCAGTTTGTCGGACAGGAGGAGTTCCTCATGGGAAATGTCGATGAGGGAATCACGAATACGGAAATCCGAGATACATTCAAGGGCTGCAATGTGTATGCGAAGGAAAAGTGCAAAAACTGCTTTGCAAAATTTTATTGCAGCGGAGGCTGTGCAGCAAACTCGTATCATTTTCACGGACATATCAACGATGCCTACGAAATCGGATGTGAGCTGCAGAGAAAACGGATTGAATGTGCAATCATGATAAAAGCAGCATTAGCATAAGGGAGAGGAGAAGAACAATGAAAAAAAGTAGAGGGATAATCACACTGCTTGTCACCATTCTGATCATGGCAGGACTTGGATATATTGTCTATTTCGGAATCGGTGCCGGGAAGCGGGGATCAGCTGCAAACATCAAGCAGGGTCTTGATCTG
This sequence comes from Lachnospiraceae bacterium, assembly GCA_017476765.1. Classification (GTDB taxonomy): domain Bacteria; phylum Bacillota; class Clostridia; order Lachnospirales; family Lachnospiraceae; genus JAFUZE01. The sequence goes on along the minus strand of JAFUZE010000222.1, from coordinate 5,899 downwards.
GCAGGCGGTGTCAGCATTACCTATCAGGTTGTCGGTGAGGGAAAGCCTTCCGGCGAGGACATGAGCGATACCATTTACAAGCTGCAGCAGCGTGTTCAGAACTACAGCACGGAGGCGCAGGTTTATCAGGAGGGTGATGACCGAATCAGCATCGAGATTCCGGGTGTGACGGATGCCAATGCGATTCTGGAGGAACTGGGACGTCCGGGTTCTCTGTATTTTATCGCACAGACTGACAGCGAGGGCAACCAGAACTATGGTCTCGGCATTGATGCGGACGGCAACATCGGCTACATGCTCTCCAAGAGCATCGAGGAGCTGCAGGAGGAAGGCTCTATTGTCATAACGGGTACGCAGGTAGCCTCTGCGCAGGCAGGCACACAGCAGGACGATATGAAAAACTCGGAATATGTCGTTGCCCTGAATCTGACAGAGGACGGAAAGCAGGCGTTCGCCGATGCGACGACAAAGGCTTATAATAATGGTGAGACGATTGCCATTTATTATGACGGAGCGCTGATCAGTGTGCCGAGTGTAAACAGCCCGATTACAGGCGGACAGGCATACATCACCGGTCAGGATTCCTACGAGGAAGCAGAGCAGCTCGCATCTACGATCCGTATCGGCGGACTGAAGCTGGAGCTCGAGGAGCTTCGCTCAAATGTTGTCGGAGCACAGCTCGGCTCCGAGGCGATCAAGACCAGCCTTTTGGCAGGTGCGATCGGTCTTGCCGTCGTCATTCTGTTTATGATTGTTGTATATTACATTCCGGGTCTTGCATCAGGACTGGCACTGATTATTTACACCTGTCTTGACCTCTTTATCTTAAATGCGTTTGATCTGACCCTGACTCTGCCGGGTATTGCAGGTATTATCCTTTCGATCGGTATGGCGGTCGATGCGAATGTCATTATTTTCGCACGTATCCGTGAGGAGATTGCGACCGGCAAGACCGTCCGCTCGAGCATTAAGATCGGATTTGACAAGGCACGCTCTGCGATTCTGGACGGTAACATCACAACGCTGATCGCGGCATTTGTGCTTGGGTTGATGGGTACAGGTCCTGTAAAGGGATTTGCACAGACTCTGGCAATCGGTATTATCCTGTCGATGATTACCGCACTGTTTGTCACAAGAGTGATTTTAAATGCACTGTTTGCCATTGGGCTGCAGAGTGAGAAGCTCTATGGTGTGGCAAAGGAAAGAAAGCCAATCGGCTTTGTTTCGAAGAAAGCAGTGTTCTTTACGATTTCCATCGTGATGATCGTCGTTGGTTTCGTATTTTTGGGCATCAACAAGGCACAGACCGGAGATGCGTTAAATTACAGTCTGGAATTTAAGGGTGGTACTTCCACGACCGTTACCTTCAACGAGGATCTGTCGATCGAAGAAATTGATGCACAGGTCGTTCCGCTTGTAGAGCAGATTACCGGAGACGGAAATGTGCAGACCCAGAAGGTATCGGGAACAAATGAGGTTGTGATTAAGACGCGTACACTCACGGTAGAGGAGAGAGAGGCGTTCAATGCGATGATGGAGGAGAACTTCTCCGTCGAGGAAGGCAAGATTGTGGCAGAGTCGATCAGCGCTACGATCAGCAAGGAGATGAGCAGGGATGCCATTGTTGCCGTAATCATTGCGACGATCTGTATGCTGATTTATATCTGGTTCCGGTTTAAGGATATCCGCTTTGCGGCAAGTGCGGTGCTTGCACTTCTGCATGATGTGCTTGTAGTTCTTGCATTCTATGCGATTGCAAAGGTTTCCGTGGGCAATACATTTATCGCATGTATGCTGACGATTGTCGGTTATTCCATCAATGCAACGATCGTTATTTTCGACCGAATCCGTGAGAACCTTGCCGTTCCGTCCAAGAACGTCGATCTTGCAGAGATCGTAAATACAAGTATCACGCAGACCCTGTCCAGATCGATCAATACATCGCTGACGACGTTTGCGATGGTTGCGATTCTGTATGTGCTCGGTGTGACCAGTATTCGTGAGTTCGCACTTCCGCTTATGGTTGGTTTTGTCTGCGGTGCATATTCTTCCGTATGTGTTACCGGTCCGCTTTGGTATTGCTTAAAGAAAATTCAGCCAAAGGCAGCCGATAAGAAGGAGAAGAAGCTGATATAGAAAAAAAGCGGATAGAAAAAGCTGATATAGAAAAAAGCTGATAGACAAAGCGATATAGAAAAGGCTGATAGAAAAATAGGACTGAGCTTAATAAGAATGAAAAAACCGTCTGAGGGTCAAGCATAAACCCGGCAGGCGGTTTTTTTCATTATGCACAGTCTCTTTCCGTTCATTCGCAAAGCCATCCGGCTGCGTCGTCAGCCGTCACATATGACGCTTTGCATGTTGCTTATCGTGATTCTTTTCTTAAAAATTGCTTAGTATTTGACACCATCGCTTGCACAGTGTGAACTTCTTAGTATACAGTAAGAAGGTAGGGGCGCGCATTCTTTCGATGCGCCGGACATACATATATCATGACGGAAAATATAGTGGCAGTAAAGTAACAGCAGAAAAGTAATAGCAGCAAAATGGCAACAGTAGAGTAATAGCAGCAAAATAGAAACAGTAAAGTAATAGCGGCAAAATGACAACAGTAGAGTAATAGCAGCAAAATAGAAACAGTAAAGTAATGACGGCAAAAGAACAACAGTAAAATAATAGCAGTAAAAAGAATGGCAGCAGGTGTGGGAAAGCGAATGAGAAATATGGACTTTGAAGAGGAGAACAGCCGGTATGAGACGCGGCGCGTGGAGCAAATGGAACAGGAGCGGAAGCGGTATCAGAGGCTGATGAGAGAGAAACGAAGGCGGAAGAGGCGGATACAGGCATATCTGGCACGGGCGGTATTTGCGATGGCTGTCTTTTTGTTTTTGTTCGGGCTCTTTTGGATCGCAGGCAGGCTGGGACATTTGATCGGAAAGGATGGCGGGACGGCGGAGCAGTCGGCGGTAGAGCGTTTTTTAGTCAGATGGGCAAAGAAAAAAATTGAGGAGCCGCCCGAGCTAGACGTGCAGCTTCTGACCTACAATGCGTATTCAAGAGTCGGGGAAGCCTTGCCGGAGGTCAAAAATGTGTTCGTCCACTACACGGCGAATCCGGGCTCCACTGCAATACAGAACCGCAATTATTTTGAAAATCTCAAGGATTCCCATGAAACCTCCGCCAGCGCCCATTTCATTATCGGAATCGAGGGGGAGATCGTCCAGTGTATTCCTTTATCCGAGGTCGCCTATGCAGTGGCGGGACGCAACTATGATTCCGTATCGATTGAATGTTGCCATCCGGAGGCAGACGGAAAGTTCAGCGATGCGACCTATCACTCTCTCGTGCATTTGACAGCATGGCTGATTTCCGAGTATGATTTGGAGGTAGAGGATATTTTGCGCCATTATGACGACAACGGCAAAATCTGTCCGAAATACTTTGTGGAGCATGAGGATGCGTGGGTACAGTTCCGCCGTGATGTGGCAGATTACATTGAGGAGAATGGGACGCTGGATGTATCACCTCTCAAATAAGAAGATTGAATTAGACATTGATAAAGAGCAGACAAGCGAGGAGCGATAAGGCAACATGGCAAAATGGATGTTGAGGACGAAGAGAGCAGATTTTGACAGGCTGGCAGAGCGATTCGGCATCTCGCCGGTGCTGGCAAGGATTATCCGCAACCGGGATGTCATAGAGGAGAGCGATATCGATAAATTCCTGCACGGAACAAGAGCGCAGTTTTACAGTCCGTGGCTTTTTAAGGATATGGACCGAGCGGTCTCCATACTGGATGAAAAGATTCGGCAGAAAGCAAAAATACGGATTGTGGGGGATTACGATATCGACGGGGTATGCGCAACCTTTGTGCTCAAAAAGAGTCTGGATGCGCTCGGGGCAGTGACGGATGCCTACATACCTCACCGCATCGAGGATGGATACGGTATGAACGAGGAGATCATACGCACTGCGGGCGCAGACGGTGTGGACACGATTCTGACGTGTGATAACGGAATCGCTGCCGCCGCGCAGGTCCGGCTTGCAAAGGAGCTTGGCATGACGGTCATTATTACCGACCACCATGAGGTGCCTTATGAGGAAAAGCAAGGCGGAGAGCGGCACTACCTGATTCCCGAAGCGGATGCGGTCATTGACCCGAAGCAGGAGACGTGCCGGTATCCTTTTTCGGGCATTTGCGGTGCCTTTGTCGCCTACAAGCTGATCAGCGCGCTTTATGAGCGCATGCGGGGCGGGCAGCCGCCTTATGAGGAGGAGCTCCTTGCAGTATGTGCGTTTGCAACGATCGGCGATGTGATGGAGCTTTTGGATGAAAACAGAATTCTGGTCAGGGACGGGCTTGTGCTCTTACAGCAAACGGACAATCCGGGGCTCCGGTCGCTCATACAGATTATGGGACTTGCCGATACGAAGCTGACACCGTACCATGTAGGCTTTGTGCTCGGACCGTGTATCAATGCGACCGGAAGGCTCGATGTGGCAAACCGGGCGCTGCAGCTTCTGCTGACGAGGAAGAAGGCGGAGGCAGTGCGGCTCGCAGGGGAGCTCAAGGACTTAAATGACAGTCGCAAGGAGATGACAAGGCAGGGGGTTGAGCAGGCAATCTGCTGTGTGGAAGAGCAAGGTCTTTGCAAGGACCGGGTACTCGTCGTCTATCTGCCGGACTGTCACGAGTCGCTGGCGGGAATTATTGCGGGAAGGATTCGGGAGAAGTACGGAAAGCCCACCTTTGTCCTGACGGATTCTAAGGAGGGAGTGAAGGGCTCGGGCAGGAGCATCGAGGCTTACCACATGTACGATAATATGACGAAAATCAAGGATGTGTTCGACAAATACGGCGGACACAGGATGGCGGCAGGCTTGTCTCTTCCGCGGGAGCGGGTGGAGGAGTTCAGACGGCGGATCAATGAGGTATGTACCTTATGTGACGAGGACATGACAGAAAAAATCTATATCGATGTGCCGATGCCGATCCGGTATGCCGACTTTGACATGGTGCAGCAGCTTTCCCTGCTTGAGCCTTACGGCAACGGCAATCCGAAGCCCCTGTTTGCACAGAAGAATATTCGGTTGTGCAGTGCCAGAAGAATGGGGAAAAACGGCAGCGTTGCCAAATTTCTTCTCTGTGATGAGAGCGGATACCGCGTGGAAGGAATCTGCTTTTCCGGGGTGGAGGAGCTGTTTGCGAAGCTGGTCAGAGACTTCTCGGATACAAGGGTGGAGCGGATGCTTGCAGGGGACGGCGATCTTGTTGTGAGCATCGCATATTATCCCGATGTGAATGAGTACAGGCAGAAGCGGACGCTGCAAATGGTCATCACGCACTTTGACTGGTAACGGTTTAGAGAAATTTTCAAAACTATTTCCGATTTCTTTATTTTTCTTTATTTCTTTTTAAGAGTTTGAACACACTTTGTACACAAAGTTTCTTTATGATAGTAATCAAGATAGTTGAACCACAACTCAAACTATCTCCCCCCTCATAAGAATTCAACAAAAGGAGCAGACGGATGTCTGCTTCTTTTGTTGTGTGCGAAAAAACAGGAAGCCTTCCTTTCATTGAAATGTCAAGTGATTTGTGGTAAAATATTCATAATTATGTACTTTGGAAAGAAGGCGTAGTTTTATGTTCTACTTAAAAGAGTTACTAAAGAAACTATCCTATGAGGTTATCCGCGGAAGCGACGAGGTCTATGTCAAGGATATCGTAAATGATTCCAGAAAGGTGTCGGAGGGCAGCCTGTTTTTCTGTATTTCGGGTGCCAATTTCGACGGACACGAGTTTGCGGCGGAGGTTTCCGAAAAGGGGGCTTCGGTACTGATCACAGAGAGGGAGGTTGAGCTTCCCGATGAGGCGCTTGTCACGGTAATCCGTGTG
>JAFUZE010000221.1 GCA_017476765.1 Lachnospiraceae bacterium | reverse complement strand
GCTCCATCGTTGTCATCGAGAGCTGCTACCGTCTCAAGGAGGAGCATGCCGATTACAAGGTGGCAGCGGTTGAGGGTGCGCGGATTGTCGCGGGCTCGATCATCGCATCCACGATCACGACGATCGTCGTATATTTTCCGCTGAGCGTCATGCACGGACTCTCCGGACAGATGTTTTCCGAATTGGGATTTACGATTATTTTTGCGATGCTGGCATCCTTAGTCAGCGCGCTGACGCTCGTACCGCTCTTTTATTCCAAGTTCAGACCGGTCGAGAAGAAAACACTTCCGATCAACCGGATTTTGCGGAAAATCAATGAGGGCTACGAAAAGCTTCTGCGCAAAATTCTGTACCGGAAGGTGGCTGCCGTCATCGTTGCCCTTCTTCTGCTGGCGCTCTCCTTTGTCATGGTCTACAACACGAACGTGGAGCTTATTCCGAACGTTGATGAGGGAACCGTGGCGGTGACTGCGACATTCCGTGCGGGCAGCCGGCTGGATTTTATCGACGATGCCATTGCGCCGATTGAGGAGCTGGTCCGTGCCGATGAGAATGTAGAGTCGTATGCGGTCACGATTGAGGACAATGTGGCGACGATTACGGGATACCTGAAGGATGAACGGGAGCTTGAGACATACGAGGTCGTGGAGCTCTGGACGGAGCAGCTGGGCGATATGACGAACATGGATATTCAGGTCGCCTCCACCGGCACGAATATGACAAGCAGCTTCGGCAGCTCGATCGAGGTGGATTTGAGCGGGCGCGATCTTAGTAAGCTGAAGGAGGGTGCGCAGCAGGTAGAGAATATTATGGCTACGACCGAGGGAATCCTAAAGGTGACGAGTGATATGGCGGCGGCTACGACCAGGGCGGAGGTTGTCATTGACCCGCTGAAGGCGATGAATGTCGGGCTGTCTCCGGCACAGGTCGCAATGAATATCAACTACGCGCTCAGCGGCATCAACGCATGTACGATTAAAAGTAACGGACAGGAGTATAAGGTGCAGTTAGAGCTGCCGGAGGGAAGCTACGACGACCTGAATTCTCTGATGAATCTGATGATGACAACGCCGTATCAGACAAATGTTGCGCTCTCAGAGCTTGCGACGATTGCCTACACGGATTCGCCGCAGACATTAGTCAGAGTTGACGGTATTTATCAGGTTTCCGTGGAAGCCTCGGCAACGCAGAAGCTGCGCTATAAGGCGCAGGACAGTATCAATGAGCGGGTGGACAAACTGGAGTTTCCGGAGGGTGTCAGCCGCAGCGAGAGCATGCTCGAGGAGATGATGAATGAGGAATTTACCGCCATTTACCGGGCGATTTTGATTGCGGTCTTTCTCGTATTCCTCGTCATGGCAATGCAGTTTGAATCCCCGAAATTCAGCGCGATCGTGATGCTTTCCATTCCGTTCAGCCTGATCGGTTCGTTTTCGCTGCTGTTTTTGACCGGCTCCACACTCAGCATGGTCTCCTTGATGGGCCTTCTGATGCTCGTAGGTATTGTTGTAAATAACGGTATTTTGTATGTGGATACAACAGGAATGCTAAGGCAGGAGATGCCGATTGAGGATGCGCTTGTCAGAAGCGGTCAGCTTCGTCTGCGTCCGATCCTGATGACGACGCTGACGACCATTCTCTCTATGGTGCCGATGGCGCTCGGAATCGGGGACGGAGGCGTTTTGATGCAGGGTATGGCGCTGATTATCATAGGCGGGCTTGTGGCATCGACGATCCTGATTCTGATTTTGCTGCCGAGCTTTTATCTGATGCTGTACCGGAGCAGGAAGAAGAAAGATACAGAAAGAAAAAAGATACAGGAGAAGAAAGCCGCAGACGAAGGGAGTCAGGCAGAGGCCTGAACCGTTCCTTAGGGAAACACTGATTAAGTGTTTCCCGCGCGAAATTCGCAGGCACAAAGCGCCTTTCCACAGCGAATTTCTGCGCATCCATGCGGAGCAATATAAGGAAACGCTGATTTAATGAGCGTTTCCTTAGAAAATGAGAGGGTTTCCGTGAAAAGAATGATGAGAAGAAAAAAAACTGGGTATCTATTAGGTGTGATGCTCCTTGCAGGAGTGCTTGCAGGGGGCTGCGCGGACATATCCGCAGGGAAGGAGCCGCAGGAGCAGACGACAGTCGTGCTCACGACAGGCTTTGCGCAGGATGAATTGTTCCGCATCGGCAAAAGCTCGTGCCGCATTGCCGAGGCGATGGTGTATCTGGTAAACATGCAGAATCAGTATGAGAGCGTCTACGGTTCGCAAATCTGGGAGAAGGATCTGGGGGAGGAGACACTGCAGAGCAAGCTCAAGGATATTGTGCTCGCCCGCCTTGCGCAGATCAAGACGATGAATCTGCTCGCCGAGGATTATGGTGTGACCCTGTCACCGCAGGAGGAGCAGAAGGTTTCACAGGCAGCCGGACAGTATTACGGCTCGCTGAATCAAAAGGAGCTGGAGCTGATACAGGCGGATGAGGAGACGATCGAAAATCTGTATCGCGAATATGCTCTGGCAAACAAGGTATATAACACGATCATTGAGGATGTCAATCCGGAGATCAGCGACGATGAGGCAAGAACCATCACGGTCAAGACGATTTTCATTAAGACATACGCCGTCAATGATGAGGGGAAAAGAGTGGCGTACACAGATTCCTCCAAAAAAAAGGCGAGGGAAAGAGCGGTGCAGATTCGAAGCATGGCGGCGGACGGAGAGGATTTTGACAGTCTGATTTCCAAATACAACGAGGGTGAGAACAGCACCTATTCGTTTGGCAAGGGTGAGATGGAGCCCGCCTTTGAGGACGCTGCATTCAATCTTGGCACGGACGAAATCAGCGGTGTTGTCGAGACGGAGTACGGTTATTACATTATCAAATGTATTTCAACTTTCGACCGCAAGGAGACGGATGCCAACAAGGAAAAGATTGTGGAGAAACGCAAGAAGGAGGCCTTCAATCAGGTGTATGACGATTTTGTCGCATCTCTTCTGCGCAATCTCAATACGAAGCTTTGGGACAAGGTGGAGCTCTCGTTTGACGAGGAGGTTACGACCGACAGCTTCTTCCGGATTTATAATGAAGTGTTCCCGTCCGATCAGGAATCCTACTGAAATACTTTCTTTGGACATTGCGGCATCCCGGAAATTTATAAATATTTTAGAATCTTTAGATAATTATTAGCACTCACTGCAAATGAGTGCTAATTTTTTCTTGACTTTTAAAGAGTCGGGTATTAGACTGTATCTATGAGCAATGACATGGCGGAATGATAAGAGACTATTTTTATTCTGTTATGATGAAAGAATATGTGATATAAGAAAGGAAGTTTTTGAAATGGCAGACAAGCACGGCAGTTTATCAATTAACAGCGAAAATATTTTTCCGATTATTAAAAAGTGGCTGTATTCCGACCACGATATTTTTTACAGGGAGCTGATTTCCAACGGCTGCGATGCGATCACGAAGCTGAAAAAGCTAGATATGATGGGAGAATATACGCCGGCAGATGATTATAAGGCAAGAATCGATGTGATCGTCGATCCGGAAAAGAAAACGCTGACCTTCAAGGATAACGGTATCGGTATGACGATGGAGGAAGTGGACGAGTATATCAACCAGATCGCTTTTTCGGGAGCGACCGATTTTATTGAGAAATATAAGGACAAGACGAATGAGGATCAGATCATCGGACATTTCGGACTCGGCTTTTATTCCGCATTTATGGTAGCGGATGAGGTGCATATTGACTCGCTCTCCTACAAGCCGGATGCGACGGCGGTTCACTGGGAGTGCGACGGCGGTACGGAGTTCGATATGACGGAAGGAAGCAAGGCAGAGGTCGGTACGACGATCACCCTGTTTTTGAACGAAGACTGTCTGGAATTTTGCAATGAATATAAGGCGAGAGAGGTCATCAAGAAATACTGCTCCTTCATGCCGACAGAGATTTATTTATCGAAGGAAAACACGACGGAGACGCAGATCATCATGCCGGAGGAGAAGCAGGAGGATGACGTGGTAGTCGAAACGGTCACCGAGGATAAGAAGGTGCCGAAGGAAGGCGGCGCAGAGGGTGAGGAGGAGACGATCAAGGTCGAGAAGCTCAAGATCAGAAAGCGTCCGGAGCTGTTAAATGAGACGACCCCGCTTTGGGCGAAGCATCCGAATGAGTGTACGAAGGAGGAGTACCTCGACTTCTACCGCAAGGTATTTCAGGATTACAAGGAGCCGCTGTTCTGGATTCATCTGAATATGGATTATCCGTTCAACTTAAAGGGAATTCTTTATTTCCCTAAGATCAATATGGAATATGAATCGATTGAGGGCGTGATCAAACTCTACAACAATCAGGTGTTCATTGCCGACAACATCAAGGAGGTCATTCCGGAATTTCTGATGCTGTTAAAGGGTGTCATCGACTGTCCGGATCTGCCGCTGAACGTGTCGAGGTCCGCACTGCAAAATGACGGTTTTGTAAAGAAGATTTCCGATTACATTTCCAAGAAGGTGGCGGATAAGCTTGCCGGTATGTGCAAGACGGAGAAGGAGGAATATGAGAAATACTGGGATGACATCAGCCCGTTTATCAAGTTTGGCTGCTTAAAGGATGATAAGTTCTGCGAGAAGATGACCGACTATATTCTGTTTAAGAATCTTGACGGCAACTATCTGACGCTGCCGGAGTGCCTTGAGGTAAAACCGGTCGATACGCAGGAGGCTACCGATGAGGACGGCAACAAGGTTGAGGCGGAGGTTGTGGAAGAGCCGCAGACCGAGTCTGCCGATAAAGAATCGGAAGAGCCTGAGGAGAAGAAGGAAAAAACGATCTACTATGTGACGGATGAACAGCAGCAGAGCCAGTACATCGCAATGTTCAAGCAGGCGAAGATGGATGCGGTCATCTTAAAGGACAATATCGACCAGCCGTTCATCTCACAGCTGGAGTCTAAGAATGAGGGTATTCATTTCAGCCGGATCGATGCCGACCTGACCGATTCCTTCAAGGCAAAGACGTCCAAGAAGCTGCAGAAGGAGCTGGACGAAAAGGCAGAGGCGATATCCGAGGTGTTCAAAAAGGCTTTGAAGAAGGATGCGCTCAAGGTCAAGGTGGAAAAGCTGAAAAATAAGAAAATTTCTTCGATGATTACCGTCTCCGAGGAGAGCAGACGTATGCAGGATATGATGAAGATGTATGCGATGCCGGGAATGGATGCCGGTATGTTCGGCGGACAGAGCGGGGAGACGCTGGTTCTCAATGCAGGACATCCGCTCGTGGAATATGTGCTTGATAACAAGGATGGGGAGAATGTGCAGATGATCTGCGAGCAGCTCTATGATCTGGCGGCACTCCAGAATGCACCGCTCTCGCCGGAGGCGATGACGAAGTTTGTTGCCAGAAGCAATGACATTATGCTGCTGATCAGCGGAGTCAATAAATAGCAGACGTTTCAGTCGTGCATGGACAGCGGGCGGAAAATTGTTTTCCGCCCGATAAAGCAGACAAACTGGGCGAGGAGAATGCCGGTGAAGGCTCCGCAGCTGTCGATGATGACATCGCGCTTTGCAGAAGCTCTGCCGGCGACAAACGACTGATGGTACTCATCCAGACAGGCAAAGCCGACGCAGAAAGCGCCTGCCAGAACAATCAGCCAGATGCCGCGCACCCGGTATACATACAGCGGAAGGGCAATGGTGACGGCAAGCAGCAGATATTCGCTGAAATGTGCCGTCTTGCGCACATAGAAATGGATGCGGTCAATATAGGCTTCGCGCTGCGCACCCGTGAGTTGCAAAGAGAGCACCTGATCGGCGGTTGTGACAATTTTACTGCTGACTTTATAGCTCAGCTGTGCGCTCGTCGCACCGTCCTGTGCGGAAAACGTATAAATCATGTACATGACGCAAAGCGCCGGTACAAAGGAGAGCGGCTTTAACACAAAGCGCAGAAGATGCTTGATAAATAAACCCACATATTTTATAAATTTTTTCATAATATCATTTCCTCCTCGTTTCGGATTCCCCCCACATTTCAGCTTTCCCCCTCATTTCAACATAAATCGCATCATAGCGGAATTGCCGGAATCATATCCGGACAGCCAATCGTTTACAGCTCCAGAAATTCCTGCTGCTTAAGCAGCTCCTCCGGAATCATCTTTCCTGAATTTTGCAGCTTTTTAAGAAGATTTTCAAACCGATTTTTCTGCTGGCTGCGCTTAATGCCCCAACGGTCGATCACGTCCTTATAGAGCGGATTGGCAGAGAGGCTTTTGCGGATATCCTTTGTGAACGGACAGTAGGTGAACAAAATCCTTCTGGCAACCTTATTAAGCCGCGGGGAACCCTTGCCCTCATATAAAATCCAGATCAGATAATCCTGCACAAACATCTGCTTGTAGCTGCCGCGCGCCTTTGCCAGAGCAGCCCGAATCTTGTCCTTCGTATCCGGCGAGAGATCATTGTTTTTGCGGTAAAACTGTGCATAGTCGCAGTATTCGCTTGTCAGTGACGGCTCGGACACATCGTTCCATCTCGCACCCTGCGTGCGTTTGCACATCTCATAGCGGAATTCTCCGGTCAGGCGGATCAGAATCTGCTCCGGATTTTCAAGCAGAAAGGCAGGGAGTGCATACGTTGCAGGAGAGGAACGGCGTTTTCCCTCGATCTCCTGCCACATCACGCCTCGGGTTCCGATGTTCGGCATTAAGATGATGTCTGGGAGAATCTCGGTCTGAATCTGCTCCCTCACATTGCTTGCATTATCAAAAAATAATTCTTCCCGATAAAAGGCAGAATAATCAACGCTGCGAATCATATCCAAAATCTCTTTAAGACGCTGCGGTGTTATCAGAGAGTCTTTTAAATCCGTCAGTACGTTATGTTCCGAAAAGACCGGGCAGAAGGAGGTAATTCTGCCGAACGTCATCTTGTTGACGGAAGGGAAAAAGTTTGAAAGCTCGAACAGAAGCTTTTTCTCGTTGTCTTCTAAAAGCTCCTTTTCCTTCTGCTTGTCGATTTTTTTGTTGAGGAGCTGCTCATGCACATAGCCCTGATAGTCAACATCGTATTCGTTGCGCCGTGGCTGCTTGAGACCCTGATAGACCGCAGTAAACCATTCGTAGGCGGTGTATACGTTCCTCTCAGGGTCACCGCAAAAGGAGTCTGCGATGGAACACAGATAGGCAGCATTTTCCTCGCCGGCAAGCTGCTCATCCACGTAACCGAACTGAAAGAACATCTTTAAAACGACCGGAATATCAGAATCCGTCAGGCTCTTTCGGAAAGCGGACACATAGATTTCGTAGAACAGTCCGGTCAGATCGCCCCGAAGCTTTTTCAAATCGGAATCCGTTGCGTTCTTGTCGATCACCTTTTTATAGTCGCCAACGAGCTGCTTGAATGTAAGAGCCGTTTCATGTGAACAATCCGCATACTTTAAGATCGTGTCGAGGGAGTTTTGAAGCTGCAAATGATATTCGGTATTTTCATCCTCCCTGTTAAGCCCCCTTTGCTTCTCCTCGAGCAGCTTCGCTTCCTTTTCCTTGTGCATCCGGATTCTTTTCTCGGCAAGTGCTTTGTCGATGCAGGAGGAGGACTGAATCTGTTCTTCCAGCATGGAAATGGTGGAGGCTAAGGACGGATTTTCTCCTTGTGCTTTCAGGCAATGGTTATAAAGGGTCGTGTATAGGTCATAGAAATCCAGATGATTTTCGTTCAGTAAAAGCGATGACAGCTCGCTCCGGTATTCCTCAATATGGCTCAGCTCCCGTAAAATGACGGAGGCATCATTTGCCGCCTTTAGAATCAATCCGGCGGTAAAGGCAGGATGGCTGATAAAATGCTCTGTCGTATGGTCTTTCTGCATTTCCTGCAGATCTTCATAATAGCGGCGAATCCATTGGTCGATCTCCTTGTTTTCCTCAAAGACCGGAATTTCCTCGCTGTCTGTTTCCTGCTCCACGGGAAGCGGGATTGCCTTAGCGGGAATCAGCAGTACCTTACAAAGATTTTTGTACTCCTCATAGCTGCTGCACAGAAAGTTGTACAGCCCCATACAGTCATACTGCTGAAACAGATAGGAGTCCAGCAGGCTGTAGGTCTGTTTGATGCTGCTGCTCAAAGCACATTTGGCGAGTGTTGCATTTTCCGTCAGCAGCCGCTCAATCTGATTATCACCCTTGAGCGCATAGGATACGATGAGACAGTCCTCCTTTGCCTGATAGGAAAAGGAATGGATTTTACGGCTGATATCGGTAATGCCGATGACATCGCCTGCATGCAGGGTAAATTCCTCGTAATTGCTGCTTGCGGTGACGCTTCCCTTGATAATGCATGCGACGTGCGTGAGGGGAGTGTCTATTTGATAAATCATACTTCCTTTCGGTAATGTTAAATTGCCCATATTGGTGTTCCTCCGTGCTTGTGACCGCTTTTAATCAATGTGTGACTCTCATAATAAAATCAGTATAACACAAAAGGTCTGTACATTTCCATGTTTTGTGATAAAATAGAAGAGTGACAAACATGTCATGTCATCAGGTTACAGGGGTACAAGAAATAAGAGGAGGTATAGCATGGAGAAGGAGAAGCTAAGCACGCAGGAGCTTGTAGAAAGATATAAGGATGAGGTAGAGTACTTCAGCCGTTATATTCCATGGTTCGAGAAGAAAACGGCAGATATGGTGGCAAGGATGTACCGCGGAGAGGGAACCAATGACACCTTTGCCTTTCCGGTTTATGACGCGACATTGCTGTCTTTTATCAACGAAGCCGGAACAGCGTCCTTTATCAATCCGAATTACAGGTATATTTACAGTCGCTATGACATCCACAATTACAAGGATGAGTGGAGAGCCATCGAGGAGACGACCATAATGAATATGGAAGTGATCGGAGGGATTCTTTCTAAGTACATACTCGGCGGTGTGACGAAGGCGGCGCTTTGGAAGGAAGCGGTTCAGTATGAGATTTTTCTCCGTTGCTTAAAGAAAATGAAGGAGATCGTTGAGTTCTGGGACAAACCGCTGGAGGAAAATTTTGATCTGCTTCATCCGGGGCAGCAGTAGGCAAAAAGAGACAGAAGTATGGGAGTTAGACAGATGGGAGAAAAGTCATTACAGAAAAAACAACATATTTTAACGTGTGCCAAAAAGGTCTTTGAGGAGAAGGGCTTTAAAAATGTGACGATGAAGGATATCGTCGAAGCCTGTGAGATCAGCCGCGGCGGACTCTACCTCTATTTTGAGAGTACGAAGGAGATTTTTGTCGAGGTGCTGAAGCTCGAATCGCAGGAGACCGACAATATGTTTGAGGAAGCGCTGACGGAGGAGCCGACTGCGGCGGATATACTGGCGCTGTTTTTGAAGGAACAGAAAAGGGAAATTTTGAGCAAAAAAGGGCTGACCATGGCAATCTACGAATTTTACTTTGCCGAGAAGCCCCCAAAAAAGGAGAATTTTCTGCGCAATCAGTTCAATGATGCGGTGCGCGTGATCGAGAAGCTGATCGAGGAGGCGAATGCAAGCGGCGAGTTCTTGTGCGACGATCCGCTCGGAGCCGCGAGGAACATCATGTATGTGCTCGAGGGTCTCAAAATCAGCGCCCAGACAATCGGCGTCTCGGAAGCGACCATCAATCAGGAAATTCTTTACATTATGAAAGGACTTGTGGCGGACAGTGAGTAATCCGCCGCAAGTCCTTTTTCTTCCGCAACTGATCAGTGCATCTGGTACAGCGTTTCACAAAGGACTGCACCGCATCTGCCGATATCCGTTACCGGTTCTTGTTTTTTCCCTCCTGCATCCGGACATCCTTCAAAAGCTTCCGGGTCCATTCTTTAAAAAGCAAAATTTCGTCCCGAATGACACCGGCTTTGGAATACAGCGCCTTCTCAAGAAGTGCGACATAATCGCCGGTCAGGGCGGTGCCTGTTAGGAAATTGCCGAGCTCCTGCGGGGCAAAGGTGGCAAGGAACCGCTTTTTCTCCGCGTAGCTGAGCGCCTTGTGTCTGCCGGCAGATGTCTGCGGTCTTAAAATGTTCCGTTTGAGCAGTGAGAAGATCAGCTTTCGGTAATAGTAGGCCGCCACCTGCGCATAATCGCCTCTGCGGAATGCAAGCCTCTGCCGGATATAGAGAACGATATTCCGCACGAGCGATACGACCGGATAAAACAAAACTAACAGAACAAGCAGGATGAGAAGCGGCGCTGACAGATGGTTGATGCTTGCGAGAAAGTCCTCAAAAGTACTGTTCGCATTGTCGGAAAGCTCCTGCTGCTGAGAGGTTCCCTGCGGGTTTGTGACCGAAAACAGGTTGGTGAATGCATCCCAGAAGCCGGCATTCTCGCTGTCGAGATTGTCGGACGGTGGTGTCGGGTCTACCGGAACCCAGCCGAAGCCTTCGCTGTAGATTTCCACCCACGCATGAGCACTACCATCCGTGATATCCACATTTACGACACCGGTCTCGCCGATCGGTGACTGACCTGTCATATAATCGCTGTAGGAGGCGTCGGCACGCTCTGCCTGTGCAATCGCGGTAGGGGAAATGACGTAACCCTCGACATAGCGGGCAGGCACTCCCATATAGCGAAGAATCATCGTGCCGGCAGAAGCAAAGTGGGCACAGTAGCCCTGGTCCTGCCGGGTGAGGAAATAAGCGATAAAATCTTCATTATAAGGTGTCGTTCCCGGTGACATGCTGTAGGTATATTCCTTCATAAAGTATTGTGTCACAAGCTCCGCCTTCTCGCGTGTGCTTGAGCCGTAGCCGATCCGGTCGATGACTGCCTGAATCGGTTCCCTCAGATTTTCGGGAACATAGGTGTAGGTGTCATAGCAGTAGTCCCGGTAAGCGGCAAGATAGGACAACTCATCGGAATCAAGGCTCAGCGAATCCGCGTAGGCATCTGTTTCCGGATAAGTGAGATCGCCGATCTGAACGACGGCGGGGTAGTATTCGTAGGTCTGCGTCCGGTTAAACGGAGAGCGTCCGGTTGCAACATGATTGAAAATGGATAAGCTGCTGTCGCTTTCCGGCATCGTGTAGTACGGAAGATAGGAATAGTCGTTATTTGCATCAACATTGACGACATCCATTTTTCCCTTCAGGGCATACAGACCGCCGTGTTCCATATAATCCTTCATGCGGTTCGCCTCGAGAAAAGTCGTGAAATTCGTATATTCCTCCGTTTTCCCCGAATTTTCGTACATGGTCGGGATTTTTGTCCGGGCATCCTTGAAATCACTCCACGAATTGCCGGTATAATCGACCCCGACAAAGGCGCGCAGATAAACGGTCTCGTAGCTGTACGGCGCAAAGGTTACTTTTAAATCCGTCTGGTAGTCCGGGCGAACCGAGCTGACCCCGCCGAGACGTCCTTCACTGAGGCCGCCGGTGCTCTCATAGCGATTAAAGAAGCCTGCCATACCGTTTTGCACAAAAATTTTGATGTATTCGTCGGATGTTTTTTTGACCCGGTTGACTGCGGTTGAAGCATTCACGCTCCCCTGGGCAATCGGATAAAAGCAGAGGAGAAAGAGCAGGGAAAGGACGGCAAAGACCATCGTCGTCTGGAAAAGCGCCTTGCCGTTTGCCCGGTAGCTGCTCGACCGAACGCCGGTCCGGAGCTTCAGCTGGTAAGCCGTGCGCTCCTCCTTCTTCTGCGGAATCCGGTAATGGCGGAAGCTTCCGAGTATTCCGATTGCAATATACGAAAAGACAAGCGGAATAAAGTAAATGGGGCTCGGATATTTCTCGATGTAGATGCCGAACTGCAAAATCGGTGCGGTCAAAAGAATTGTCCACAGAACGCTCATATAGGTTGAGACTGCGATATTGATGAGCAGGGCAAGTACAAAACCGACAAAAATGGCTGCGACCGTGATCGTCAGATAGGTGTTCGCGTTGCCGACGGTTACTTCACGGCTTGCGGACAAGTCAAAGTAGGAGGAGTATTCCTCGTACAAAATCGAAACAAACGATTGAAAGCCGCTGTTTGCGAGAATCCGGCTCTGCATAATCGTAATCGTAAAAGCGACAAAGATGAGCGGATAAAACAGGTTAAAGCAGATTTTGTTGTAGTGCAGGAATGCGAGCATAAAGCACAGCAGCAAAAGCACAAAAAACAGCGTTGCTTCGTTGTATGCGACCTCGAAGGCATTCAGCAGTCCTCCGACTGTGCCGAACGATGCACAGAAGATCAGAAAACCGTTCAGCAGGCAGATGATGCCGCGGTAGAGCCGGTTGCCGTCAGGAGTCAGATCGATCGAAAAGCCGTTTGCCCGGTCGGAGGCAGCCAGAGCTGCGAGCCTATTCTTCTTCGTCATAAATTCCTTCATGTGTAACATGAATCACCGTTCCTTTCATAATTTCCGATGCCTGAAAATAGGTATATGCGAGATTTTCCTCGGCGTAAGGTCTTTCGTAAAAAATCTGCGTGAATGCGCGCGTGATATCCTCCTTTGTCTGAATCCGGAAGAGGAGAAAATCCTCCTTCACGATGCTGTATACGGTAAAGAAGGTCGGTTCCCCCTGACGCTGCAGCTCATGACAGACAGCGTAGGCGTTTTCGAGCGAGGCGTCAATCGTGTCAGAGTGCGCATCTTCTTCGGTCTGCACCGCTTTATACAGCTCGGCGAGAACGATAAAACAATGCATTGCTCCGGCAGCCGCTTCCCTGACCATGAGCTTATCGAGCTTGCTGGACAGCTTCCAGTGCACCTTCTGGAGACGGTCGCCGGGAATGTATTCTCTTATGTCACTGATGTCATTTTGGACAAAGCCCTTTCCGCTCACCTCGTCAAACTCGTCAAAGCCCTCGGAGTAAAAGGAGTTTTCCAGCAAAATTTCCTGCGTGTTTTCCGGCAGGATGACGACCTCCGTATGGCAGCTGCACTCCTCCTTGAAGCAGAACAGATGCAGATAATCGTAGGAGAGATATTGCAGCGCTTCGATCTGATAGCAGCCGATTTTCGAGTAGGTGACCGGAAAGCGGTGTTCGTTGCTGCTCCGTGCGAGAACGGGAATCGTGATCTGCTCGTTTTCCGCATTTTCGTAAAACGGTGAAGAAATGTGAAGGGTAATTTCCATATGCAGCAGCGGAAAAGGAGTGAGGTTCTCAAACGACAGCACGAGGGGAAAACAGCTTCCCTTGATGCCTTCCCGCGACAGGCTGTCTAAGGACAGCGACAGGCGCTCAAAGACATAGCGCGAGATATAGTAGGAGACGAACGGAAGAAACGCAAGCAGAAGGCAGGCGAACACATAGAACGGCTGCCTGTAAAAGACAGACAGCAGAAACAGGGCTAAAAATAACAAAAGATAGCAGATCAGATTTTTGAATCGCCGCAGCAGGCTCATAGTCTTTCTTCTTCCTTTCGTCGAGTGTCAAAGCTTCGGGAGGCTCACATGGTCGATAATATCCATCAGCACGTCGGCGGTCTCCTTGCCGGTTGCTTTTGCCTTCGTATTCAGAAGCATCCGATGGTTGCATACGCTGTAAAAAACGGCATGGATGTCCTCGGGAACAAGATAATCCCGGTCGTGATAGAATGCGTATGCACGCGCCATTTTCAGGACGGCGATGCTTCCGCGCGGGCTGACACCCTGCGTGACATATTCGTTTGAGCGTGTCTGTTCGGTCAGCTCTACGACATAACGGCAGAGCGACTCATCCGCATGTACCTCCGCCGCCTTCTGCTGCATGGCGAGCAGCTCATCCGTCGTCAGAACCGCCTGCACCTCATCCATCTGCTCGGAGGACTGCCCGAGCAGGATGCGCGTCGCACTGTCCTTATCGGGATAGCCGAGGCTTAAGCGGACGAAAAAGCGGTCCAGCTGTGAGTCGGGAAGCTTCTGCGTTCCGCTCGCACCGACCGGATTCTGGGTCGCAATGACTAAAAACGGATGCGGGAGATCACGGGTCATGCCGTCCACGGTGACCCTCCCCTCCTCCATGACCTCCAAAAGTGCCGACTGGGTCTTT
>JAFUZE010000220.1 GCA_017476765.1 Lachnospiraceae bacterium | reverse complement strand
AGCAGTATTCGGTATGCGGCACGACCGAGGGCAACTGCCAGTGCCGCAAATTCTTTGACGGCGAGACCGTGAATTTCTAAGGAAACGCTGATTAAATCAGCATTTCCTTAGATTACTCCGCATGGATGCGCAGAAATTCGCTGTGGAAAGGCACTTTGTGCCTGCGAATTTCGCGCGGGAAACACTTAATCAGTGTTTCCCTAAAAGCATTTCATCGGTTTGCAAGTGCAAATGTTCTAATAAAAAAGAGAGGACTGCCATCCGGTCCTCTCTTCTGTCTCGTCAAATATCCATTTTCATCTGAACCTCCTGCTCCGCCTGCTGGCGAAACTCCTCGATCCGATCCTGATTGAGCTGCGGCAGCTCGTCCAGACTCTTCACGCCGAAGGAGCGCAGGAACTGCTCCGTCGTCCCGAACAGAAGCGGTCTTCCCGGCGCATCCAGTCTGCCGACCTCCTTGATCAGATCGAACTCCAGCAGACGGTTGATCGCATGATCGCAGCTGACACCTCGAATCTTCTCAATCTCAATCCTCGTAACCGGCTGCTTGTACGCCACGATCGACAGCGTCTCCAAAACGGTGTCGGTCAGAACATACTTGCGCGGCACCTTCGCTATTTTAACGAGATATTCATACATCTCCGGCTTCGTGCACATCTGAAAGCAGCCCTCCAACTCCATCAGAGCAATCCCGCGTTTGTCCTTTTCATATTTTTTTTGAAGATTTAATAAAAGCTCCCGCGTCTCTTGTTCCGGCTCCTCGATGACCTGCGAAAGACGCGACACCTCGACCGAATCTCCCATCGTAAAGAGAATCGCCTCCAAAATGGCTTCCTTTTGTTTGTTTGTCTGTTTCTCCACTTTTCTCACCCTATGTAGCTATTCGTTTTCATGTAGTCTATGATGATGTCATCTGCAATGACTCGTTTTCCTTGTAGTCAATAATGATGTCATCAAAAATATGTTCCTGTGTAATGACGATCTTCCCGCTCTTCATGAGCTCCAGTATGACAAGAAAGGTCACAACGGTCTCCATCTTGCTTTTCTGGTTTTCCAACAGCTCCCGGAAGCTGCAGTGTCTTGTCCGCTTCACCAGTTCCTCGACATAGAGCTGCTTTGCCTCCATATCCACATCCTCTTTTTCGATTTTTCCGAATTTCGAACGGATTGGGTCGATTTTGTCCTCCTGCTTTTTGATGATCGACTTGAAAATCTCATGCAGCTTCGACAAGCTCATATCTCCGAGCAGCTCCTCGTAATCAACCGGCTGACGGTAATCCGCAACCTCCTTCGGGAGCGTCGGTTCCTTAAAAAGTACCTTTCCGGCATCGACCTGCCGATCCTTGAGCTCATACGACATATATTTGTACATTTTGTATTCCAAAAGCTTCTGCACCAATTCTGTCCGGGGATCTTCCTCCTCCCCCTCCTCATTGACTTCCTTTGGAAGCAGCATCCGGCATTTGATATCCAACAGCGTTGCCGCCATGACGAGAAACTCGCTCGTGACGTTCATATCGTTTGTCTCCATCTGCCGGATATAATCCAGATACTGCGCGGTAATTTCGACGATCGGGATATCATAGATATCCACCTTATTTTTTTCAATCAGATGCAAAAGCAAATCCAGCGGACCCTCAAACACCTGAAGCTTTACTTCCAATGCCATTGTTTGTCTTATCCTTCCTTAACGTCCAGCACGATCAGTTCTCCGGGATTGAGAAAACGCAGCGGAATCGTATGCATGCCGAGCCCCCTCGAGACAATCATCTGCGTGCCGTCCTTTTGGAACAGTCCGCCGTCATACTTCGGAAACAGACGAAACGACGGGGAAATCACACCGCCTAAAAGCGGCAGCGATGCGACTCCTCCATGCATATGTCCCGCTAAAACAAGCTCCGCCCCATACTCCGCATAGGCATCCATATACTCCGGATTGTGGGCAAGCAGAATCGTAAAGGCATCCTCCCGTCTGCCGCCTACATGCGCCGTGACATACTTCCCTGCCATCTCCGGCTTCCCAAACCGTCTGTAATATTCGCGTTCAATCTCCAGCCCGCTTATGACAATGTTGGCATCGTCCAGATACACATTTCCGTCTACCAGCCTGACCACACCCGGCAGGGCAATGGCACGCTCGTACTCCTCGAACATCGTATGATAAGTCTCCTTGTAAATACGTATCCGGTATTCATGGTTTCCGTTCGCATAATAGACCGGATAGCCCTTCTCGGACAGTCTCCTGACAAAATCGACTGCGGACGAAAAGTCTTCTCCCGGCTTTGCGATCAGCAGATCGCCTCCGATCAGCACCGCCTCCGGTCTCGACCTCCGGATGAAGTACATCAGCTTTGCATGATCTCCTCCATATGTCTTGTTGTGAAGATCGGATACAAACACATACCTGTGATTTCCCTTGACTTTTTGATTACATATCTCATAATATCTGACGACAAAACGGTTCGAATCGCTATAAATAATCCAGATACAGATGAGCAGAATCAACCCGATCAAGCTGCAGATAACCCAAAATGTATTCATTCGTTTCCGTTCCTTTTCCTGAAATCTTATACAGCACGAAACAATCCGTGTAATCAGTTTTGACACTCTTATCATTTTATAGAGGAACGGCGAAAAAGTCAACTTATACACAAAACTTTAAAAGTACCTTATGAATATAATCCTTATAAACTGCCTTGCTGATCTCCTCCCCATAAAGGATATCGACGCGGCCGATTTCCGTGCCGTTTATCGAGTAAACAGCTTCCCCTGCCTTCTCTCCCTTCCTGACCGGAGCCTGCACGCTCTCCGGAAGGTTCATCTGCTTTGTGACCGCTGCAAAGTCAGCTCCCGCCACATCCAGATACCGGAATGCGCCCCGGTACGACAGGGGAACCTCGTCGCTGATACCGCCCTGCACCGCCAAAGGAGGAAGTATATCCTGATTCTCATCCACATACACCTTTGCGAGGCTGAAGCCGTAGTTTAAAAGGGTGATGGCATCCTGAAAGCGCACCTTGTAATCCGGTGCCTTCATGACGACCGCAATCAGGTCAATACCGTCCTTCCGGGCAGTTGCGGAAAGGCAGTACTTTGCCGCACTCGTCGAGCCTGTTTTCAGCCCGGTTGCATAGGGATACTGCTTGAGCAGCTTGTTGATGCTCGACAAGGTGAAGGTGCTGCTTCCTTTTCGCGTCTCATGGGTAATGTCCTCCATCCAGATCTGCGTGTATTCATAAACCTTCGGATGCTTTGTGATGAGCTCTCTTGACATCAGCGCCACATCCATCGCCGTAGTCATATGACCGTCTGAATTGCTCAGTCCGCAGCAGTCCACAAACGTCGTCTGTGTCATTCCGAGGCTTTTCGCTTTCTCGTTCATCATCTGTACGAAGCTCTCCTCGCTTCCTCCTATGTACTCCGCCATCGCGACCGCTGCGTCATTGCCGCTTGCAACTGCGATACATTTGATCAGCGTATCTACCGTCTGAATTTCCCCCTCCTCAAGAAAGACCTGTGAGCCTCCCATAGACTTGGCGTTTGCGGAGGTTGTCACCTCATCCTCCAAACGGATTTTTCCGCTCTCGAGCGCCTCGAAAATAAGCAGAAGCGTCATGATCTTCGTGATGCTTGCCGGATGCAGTCTCTCGTTTTCATTTTGCGAACAGATGATCTGTCCGGTAGATGCCTCCATCAGAACGTATGACGGCGCTGCTACGGAAACGGGAGCCGCATTTCCTTCGGCATGTGCGGCAAGCGGGGCTGCCATGAACAGAATCCATGCCAACAGCAGGCATCCAGCCCTTCTTAAGGTATTTCTTCTGTGATTCCTGTTAGCCAATCGTTTCTTTTCCATACACTGATACCGGATACTCCCTGAGCCCTATCATTATTAGTATAATCATAATAAAAAAAGCAGGAAAATATTCCTGCTTTTCTCATTTTATTCTCTCACTACCATCTTGCACGGAAGGAACGGTACGTCTCCTTCGCCCTGTCCCAGTAGCCACGCATATTGACACCGAGCGCCAACGCCAGATGGTACACAAAATCAAACAGATAGATTGCGATGATGACCCTGCATGAAAGTATGCTGAATCTTGTCGGAATCCGATCCACCGTCCGCATCAGGAAGTTCTGCAGATAACAGACGACTACGATCGCATACACACCCCACGCAAGCGTACTCTCCGCACAGATCACACCACGGTAATTAAGCGGCTTTTCACTGTAATCCCACCAGACCTCTCCTAACGTTTTCTCCATCAGTCTCGCAACCAGATATTCGAATGTCGTCGCAAGAATCGCTCCTGCAATATAGAGAGCGACCTTATGGTCGGACAGCGGGTGCAGAACCATGTAGCCAATCACGCCTCCAAATCCGTAGATCGGACACATCGGGCATGTTGCAAAGCCTCTGTTGGTCAGCTTTTTATTGCAAAATGACATATAAACGGATTCCACGAGCCAGCCCAGCATGCTGTACATAATAAAAGCCTGAGTCAGATGCAGCACATCCGTCCCCAAAATCTCTTTTGTCCACATATCAATCCACTCCCAAGAACAAGAAAGTCCCCGGTCATTTGCGCCAAGGACTTTTCATTTTAGTTATATTTACGTTTTCTTGCAGCTTCAGATTTTTTCTTACGTTTTACGCTTGGTTTCTCGTAATGCTCTCTCTTACGAATCTCCTGTTGGATACCAGCCTTAGCACAGCTTCTCTTAAAACGACGCAAAGCGCTATCTAAAGTCTCGTTATCTTTTACGATTACATTTGACATATATTCACACCTAACCTCCCTTCAGTCCCTCCAAGCAACATGACTGATTGGGTAATTTTTATGCAACGTATGCACACATGCTATTATAGCATAATTTTTCCATTCGTCAACTACATTTTAAAAAATTTCTCACATTTCTCTGTAATTGGTTATAATACAGAGACGGACGCAGCCACAGCATCTCTATTTGACGGGGTACCCGTTTGCACTCTCGTGTGAAAACGTAACGGTACTAAGTGCGCAAAATACGCACACAAAGAACCGACGTCTTCACAAGACCCCTTACAAACAGAGATGCTGTAGCTGCTACATACTGCCCAAAAAGCAAACGATTATTACAACTGTCCCTCGAGAACGGTCTTTGCCTGCGCGAGCGCCTCATCGATGCCGGCAGGATTCTTGCCGCCTGCCTGCGTCATATTCGGTCTGCCACCGCCGCCGCCGCCGACAAGTGATGCGATTCCTTTAATGAGATTGCCCGCATGTGCGACCTGCTCCATCGCCTTCTGTGTTGCCATCGCTATGAGATTGACCTTGCCGTCCTTTTCGGAAACGAGAACCACAACGCCTTCCCCGAGCTTTTCCTTGAGCGAATCACCCAGATCCCTCAGACCGTTCATATCGACGTCCGGCACTCTGGCAGCTAAGAGCTTCACGCCCTTGACAAGCGTAACCTGATTCATCACATCACCGAGAGAATCCTTTGCCGCCTTGCTCTTTAACGCTTCATTTTCACTTTGCACGGTCTTTAGCTGCGAAAGTATATGCTCCGTTTTCTCAAGCACATTGTCCGGATTCGTTTTCAGTGCCTTCGCCACGGCATGAACCGTCTGCTCCATCTGCTTATAATAGGCAAAGACTGCCTTTCCGGTCAGCGCCTCAATCCTGCGCACACCCGCAGCAACACCGGATTCGGAAACGATCTTAAACGCCGTGATCGCCGCTGTATTTGCCACATGCGTACCGCCGCAGAGCTCTGTTGAGAAGTCGCCCATCTTCACGACGCGGACCGTATCCCCGTACTTCTCGCCAAAAAGCGCCATCGCGCCGGTCTTCTTGGCATCCTCGATCGACATGATCTCCGTCACAACCGGAATCGACTCTGCGATTTTCTCATTTACCATGTCCTCGACCTGCGCAAGCTCCTGCGGGGTCATCGCAGAGAAATGGCTGAAGTCAAAGCGAAGCCGGTCTCCGTTTACGAACGAGCCTGCCTGCTCCACATGCGTGCCAAGCACGGTGCGCAGCGCTTTTTGCAAAAGGTGGGTCGCCGAGTGGTTCTTACAGGTATCGGTACGGTTCGCCTCATTGACAAGCAACGTCACCTCATCGGATACACGGAACATGCCTTTTGTGACCTTTCCGATATGTCCGATTTTGCCGCCGAGAAGTTTGACCGTATCGGTCACTTCAAATGTACCCTCATCCGCGACAATCTGTCCGAGATCGGCGCTCTGTCCGCCCATCGTCGCATAGAACGGAGTCTGCTCCACGATGATCGTGCCGACCTCGCCGTCCGTCAGCGCCTGGACAAGCTCCGTCTCTGTCGTGAGTACGGTAATCTTAGAGGTATGCTTTAAGCGGTCGTAGCCGACAAATTCCGAGGTAATTTCCGGGTCGATCTCCTCATAGACGGTCGCATCCGCTCCCATGTAATTGGTGACCTTTCTTGCGGCTCTCGCCTGTTTTTTCTGCTCCGCCATCGCAGCCTGAAAGCCCGCCTCATCGACGGTGAAGCCTTTCTCTTCCATAATTTCCTTTGTCAGATCGAGCGGGAAGCCGTAAGTATCGTGCAGCTTGAACGCATCCGCACCGGAAAGCTGCTTTTCACCGGAACGCTCTGCCGCCTCTGCCATCTCGGTTAAAATGGCAAGTCCCTGATCAATCGTCTTATTAAATTTATTTTCCTCCTGTGTGAGGACATTAAAAATAAAATCCTTTTTCTCCTCGAGCTCCGGATATCCGTCCCTGCTTCCCTCGATGACCGTATTGCTCAGACCGGCAAGGAACGTACCTTCGATTCCGAGCAGCCTGCCGTGTCTCGAAGCGCGCCGGATAATCCTGCGCAGAACATACCCTCTGCCCTCGTTGGACGGCATGATACCGTCCGAGATCATGAATGTCGCCGAACGGATATGGTCCGTAATGACCCGGATTGACACGTCCGTCTCGTGATCCTGCAGGTAGGTCACGCCGGCCATCCGGCAGACTTCATCGCGCAGAGCACGCAGCGTATCGACGTCAAAGATGGAATCCACATCCTGCACGACAACGGCAAGACGCTCCAGCCCCATGCCGGTATCGATATTGGTCT
>JAFUZE010000219.1 GCA_017476765.1 Lachnospiraceae bacterium | reverse complement strand
CAGAAAAAGCAAAGACAAAGAAATATACAGAAAAAAGCAAGGGCGGCGTTTGTCTGCGGCATACTGCTGCTTTACCTCACGCTTCTGCTCTCCGGGTGCGCCGGCAGCGCGCGCAAGGAGCAGATACCGCCGGTGGAGAGCGAGCCGCAGCAGCAGACCGGACCCTACGAGCGTCCGAAGGCGGATTCTCTCGACGAGGCGGTCATTTCCCGCATTAACGAGAGGAAGCAGACGATCACCTTTTATAACACACAGATCGGACGCAGCTATACGCTCAGCTACAAGGGGATCAGCAGCATCAAGGACAAGTACGATGAGGAGCTTTCCGTCAGTCAGCTTTCCGTCGGGGATGTCGTCATCACGTCCTTTGTAAAGGAGGACAAAGAGCTTCGAACGATTCAGCTGAAGAAGGATGCGTTCGTCACGGCGGGGGTATCGAACTATGAAATCAACAAGACGGCGCGCACGATGCGCATCGACGAGAAGCGGTACCAGCTGTCAAAGTACCTGTTTGTCCGGGCAAACGGTCAGAGCGCCGGACTTGAGGATATCAGTCCGGTCGATGTGCTTAGGGTGAGCGGAACCGACCGTCTCGTGAGCAGCATTGTCGTGGAGAAGGGACATGGCTACATACGCCTTTCCGGTGAGGAGTACTTTGTCGGCGGCTGGATTGAGGTCGGGGAAAATCTGATTAAGCCGATTTCGGAGGGAATGCTTCTGACCGTTCCCGAGGGTGAGTACGATGTCACGGTCACGAACAAGGGCTATGGAGGAAGCAGGCATGTCGTCGTCGAGGCGAACAAGGAGACGACCGTTGATGTCTCGGATTTGAAGGGGGATGAGGTCAAGACCGGCAGGATTATCTTTACGGTCACACCGGCAAGCGCCGTACTCTCTGTTGATGGAAAGGAAGCTGACCTGTCGGGACCTGTGACACTCGAATACGGCATTCATCAGATCGTCCTCAAGGCAGACGGTTATAAGACGCTCATCAAATATATTAAGGTCAGTTCGGCTCTCGCCAATATCAATATTGAGATGGAGGCAGGCAGTGATGATGCGGGCAGCGTGAGCGGCAACAACAGCCAGGGCGCATCCGTGACGGTGGATAACCGTGCATCGGAGAGTGACAGTAAGGGGAATGGCAGCAATGCGTCCGGGCAGAAGCAGGATGATAACGGGAATAGCCGGGATGACGATGTCAATACGGGAACTTCGTTTATCGGAGATGAGCCGGTGACGGACTCCTCGGATGGCGCCCGCGTCTATATCGATGCGCCGAAGGGAGCACAGCTTTATCTGGACGGAGCGTACATCGGCGTTGTGCCGACAAACTTTCCGAAGGAGAGCGGCAACCATGAGGTATCGTTCCGCAAGGATGGGTATCAGACGAGAAGCTATACGTTGTATTTTGACGACGGGGATAACAACCTGACCTTCTCGTTTGCGGATCTGCTGGAAAATGATTCGTAAAGCAGAAAGGATTGCGGCTTCGAAGGTTTTGTCTGCATATAATTCGGGAGGAGGGAACCGCTGCGATGCGCATACATAAGGATGACAGACCGCTTCTGGCGGCGATGGTATGCCTCGTTGCCGTTTATATCAACAGTATGTTTGACCCGGATATGTGGGGGCGTCCGGTTACGGTCGCATACGCAAGTCTTTGTATTGTGTGGGCGCTGACGATTCAAAAGCGGATCATTCAGAAAAATCTGCGGATTCTTCTGGAGCTGGTCGGTCTGAGCCTGCTGCTTTTGTTTTGCGAACAGATTGCCAAGTATGATTATTTTTTCGGACTGGAAGCAATCAGGCGGCTTCTCTGGTACGCCTATTATATTCCGCTTCTTTTGATCCCGCTCTTTTCGGTTGGGGCAGCTTTGTGCATTGGCAGGGATGCGGACAGCACCCCTCTATACTCCTATAAGTGGATGGTTCCGGTGAGCGTCTTTCTCATAGCTGCGGTTCTGACAAATGACGTGCATCAGCTTGCCTTTCGCTTTGCCACGCCGGATTGGGGAGACGGTTACACATACGGCGTGCTCTATTATGTTGTGGCGTTGTCATGCGTAGTCGGCATGGCGGCGGCTTTCTGGATTACATTGCGCCGCTGCCGTCTGTACCAGAGCAAACACGCTGCATGGATACCTGCCCTGTTTCTGCTCGGGGGGCTTCTGCTGTTCCTTTTGATGTTTCTGGACGGTGGTAGTACGCTTCGCTACAAAGGCAGAAACCTGTTTCAATTTCAGGAAATTTATTGTCTGACGCTGATCGGCTTCTGGGAATCGTGCATCCGAATCGGACTGATTCCTTCAAACCGTGATTACGAGAGGCTGTTCGACGTATCGTCTCTGCGCGCGCAGATTGCGGATTATGACGGTGCCGTGATCCATCGGGCAGTCGGGGCAGAGACGCTGACACTTAAGCAGATGCGGCAGGCAGATTCCGGGGCAAAAATGCTGGATCACAATCTGCGCCTTCAAAGCAAGGGCATTCGCGGCGGGCGTGTCTACTGGGTCGATGACCTGACGGCGATCAACCGCATCAACGGGCAGCTTGCCGACGCGGCGGAGCAGCTGGGCGAGGAAAATACGCTGCTTGAGAGGGAAAACGAGTTGTATGAGCAAAAGCTCCGGTACGAGACGCAGAGCCGCCTGTACGATGAGATTGCCCGGCAGCTCCGTCCGCAGCTTGCGGAAATCGAAGGGCTGATTGGCAGTGACAGCAGCGATAAACGGGGTGAGACAAGAGCGGATTTTCATGCGCGTCTGTCGAGGGCTGTCGTGCTCGGCGCCTATATCAAGAGGCGGGCGAATTTGTATCTGATTGCCGAGCAGAGGGAATCCGTTTCTTTCAGCGATTTGCTGCTTTCCATCACGGAATCGTTGGAGTATGTGAAGCTGTCCGGGATTCCGTGCGGGGCACAGCTTGAGGAGGACGGCGCGGCGGCGGCGGAGAAGGTGTTGCTGCTTTACGATTTTTTTGAGCAGGTGCTGGAAGCGGCGCTTCCGGAGGCAAGGGCTGTGATGGTCAGTCTGCGCGGCGGGAAAAGCGAGGAGCTTCTGGTCGAGCTGAGTATGCCTTCTACGTTGCCGGAAATCCGCGTGCAGATGCCGAAGGCAGGAGAGCTTGGCGGGGTCTTAAGATGTGAACGGGAGGACGACAGCTGTTTTGTCAGCCTTCGTTTTGGCGGTCAGGAGGAGGTGACAGGAGTATGACATTTCTCGATTTGCCGTCCCCGGCACAGGGCGTGCAGTGCGTGTGGAATCTGATGCTTTTGCTGACGTATGTCCTTCTGATGATGCGATGCGTTTTCCTTAAGAGAAAAGCGGGAATGCATGTAGCGGCAGCTCTCGGATTTCTTATAGGCGCTTTGCTGAATATTTATATGGTGGGGGCGGAGCGCTTTGCATACGAGGGAGCGGAGGTTGTGTATCCGGAACGCTTACTGAAGCTGCCGGAGCCGGTGCTTATCTGCCTGCTGTCCGCCATGTCTGTCACAGCGGCGCTTCTGCTGCTTAACCTAAACCATTTCAGCCGCAATCAGATTTCCTCCCAGTCGGTCAAGGAGGCGATGGATCTGCTGCCAAGCGGAGTCTGTTATTATGACAGCACCGGAAGAATCCTGCTTGTCAACCAGACGATGAATGATATTCACCGCAGTCTGACAGGTTATACGGTTTTGGACGGAAAGGATTTCTGGAACCGGATGAAGGCAGGACGGGACGGGCAGATTGTGCAGACAGCGGACGGAAGGGTGTATTCCTTTGTCAGAAACGAGATTGTACTGGATGCAAAGCCGGTCTTTGAGCTCATCGCCTCTGACATTACCGAGGAATACCGCTTAAGCAGACAGCTGTCGGATGACAATGAGCGGCTCCGCGAGTACGGGGCGCACCTCCGGTCGGTCGGCAATATGGCAGGTGAGGTGACGATTGTGAGGGAGATACTGGATGCGAAGGTGCGAATCCACGACAATCTGGGAAGCGGACTCATCCTTGCCAAGCGTTATTTAAGCAGTGCTTCCGAGGATGACAGGGAAGCTCTTCTGGATGTCTGGAGGAAGAACATCCGGCTTCTGCAAAATGAACTGCAGCCGCCTGAGACGGGAGATTATCATGCGCTCTTAAAGGCGGCGGAGGATGTCGGCGTGCACATTCAGATCGAGGGCAGACTTCCCGAGGACGAAACGGGAAGGAGGCTGACCTCCTGTGCCATCGATGAATGTATCACGAATACCTTTCGGCATGCGCAGGGCGATGCACTGTTTATCCGGGTTGTGGATTCGGAGCAAAAGCTTATTTTTACGAACAACGGAATACGGCCCTCCGCCCCGATTCAGGAGACGGGAGGACTTAAGAATCTGCGCCAGCTCGTCGAGTCGGCGGGCGGCAGGCTCGAAGTAGCGGATGCGCCCGCATTTGCGCTCACGCTGCATTTGCCGCCGCACAGTAAGAACCCGGCTGCACCCGGGGAGAACAGGAAACATAGCACGCAGACATAGCACGGAAATAAAGCCCGGAAACAGAATACGGTTTGAAAGGAAAGGTGATAGACATATGGCATACACGGTTTTGGTTGTAGACGATCAGAATATTCCAAGACAGCTGTTTGAGCTGCTCATTGGTTCTTCCGACCGGTATAAGCTTTTGTATTCTCTGGACTCGGCTTCGGTCGCGCATATTTACTGCCAAAAATTTCAGGTCGATCTGGTCATTATGGATGTCGTGATGAAGGAGGGTATCAGCGGGTTGGAGGCAGCAGAGCGCATCAAGAAGGGTTCACCGCATACAAAAATTCTTCTTGTGACCTCGATGCCGGAGGTATCCTATCTGGCGCGGGCCAGACAAATCGGGGTAGACAGCTTCTGGTACAAGGAGGAGTCTGAGATTCCGCTTTTGGAAATCATGGACCGGACGATGGCAGGAGAGTCGGTCTATCCGGAGTGCACGCCGTCTCTGCGCCTCGGCAATGCAAAAAGCGGGGAACTTACGCCAAAGGAGCTGGAGGTGCTCCGAGAGATGACGACGGGTGCCTCGAACGGAATGATTGCCGAGAGACTTGGCATGGAGACGGATACGGTCAAAAAACATATCTCCCATATGCTGCAAAAGACAGGCTTTTCCAATCGGACGGAGCTGGCGATCGAGGCGCGCGTCGGTGGGCTCGTAATCGGCGAAAGAGAGTAAAAAAAGAAAAACAATTCCCGGCAGGTGTACCTGCCGGGTTTTTCATGAAAAAATTTCCGACATACCACTTTTGGGGAATGTAAATCGAATCAAAGTCTGATAAAGTTCTAATCAAAATGTCTGTTTTTAAACCAAATATCCAAAAGGATTTTTACTTGGCAACTCAGCGAAAAGAGGGAGGAGAAAATGGGAGACGTTGTAAACTTTAAGTGTCCCTGCTGTGGGGCAGCGCTGACCTTTAGCGGCAGCGAGGGCGAGATGGTGTGCGAGTACTGCGATGCGCACTTTACGATGGAGCAGGCAAAGGAAGCTCAGGAGGCGGAGAAGGAGAATGCCGCTGCCTCCGACATGACGTGGACGACCGCGGAGCCTTTGCTGCTTCAGGATGAGGATGGAAAGGTAAAGGGCTATACCTGTCCGTCCTGCGGGGCAGAGATGGTGGCGGATGAGAACACGGCGGCGACGGAGTGTCCGTACTGCGGCAATCAGGCGATCATTCCGTCGTCCTTTGACGGCATGTATAAACCGGAGCTCGTGGTTCCGTTTGCCATTGACAAGGCGAAGGCGACCGCAGCGCTTCTGGATTTTACGAAGGGAAAAAAGCTCCTGCCAAAGGCGTTCACGGAGGGCAACCGTATTCAGGAGATCACGGGACTCTATGTGCCGTTCTGGCTCTACAGCTGCCACGCAAAAGGCTTCGTGTCGTTTGAGGGCGTAAAGGTGAAGAAGTGGGAGGATAAAAACTATACATACGAAAAGAAAGACCATTACCATATCACGAGGAGCGGAGAGATGGATTTTGAGCGGATTCCGGCGGACGCATCCACCAAGATGGACGATGCCACGATGGATTCCTTAGAGCCGTACGATTTGTCAAAGGCAGTGCCTTACGATGCAGCGTATTTCAGCGGTTATCTCGCTGACCGCTACGATGTGGAGGAGAAGGACGCACAGCCGAGAGCCAACGACCGCGTGACAAACACCTTCCGCACGAAGATGAGGGATGCGGTAAAGGATTACAGTGAGGTTAAGCAGAAGTCGGAGAGCATCCGCCTGTCGAGGGCAAAGGCAGAATACGCCATGCTCCCTGTCTGGATGATGTCAACGAAATACGAGGACAAAATATACACGTTCGGCATCAACGGGCAGAGCGGCAAGATGGTCGGTTCGCTCCCTGTCGATCAGGGGAAATATTACAAATATCTGGGCATTGCAGCCGCCATTGCGATGGCGGTGATGCAGCTGCTCATTTATTTCTTCGGAAAGCATACGTTTACCGCAAAAGGGGAGATCATAGCGCTTGTGATTGCCCTGGTGATCGGATGGATCTACGCACAGGGGCTCAAAGGCGCCATGAACACCGTTGCGCAGAAGCACTCTGCGGCAAGCTATATGATTGAGAAGTCATTCAAGATGGGAACGCCGGCTGACCGTTTCCTGTTCACCAAGACGGAAAAGAAGGAAAAGCCGAAGCAGACAGGCGGGGGAAGCTGACAGAGCTTACCGCATACAAAGCCTGCATTCGAAAGGGCAAGGGAGAAACGAAATCGGTGATGATTACCAAATAGGAAGGGCGGATATGATGAAAGAGAAAACAAAAAGGAAAAGACAACTTCTAAGGTGCCTTCTGGCGGGAGTTGCTGTCGTTGTGAGCGCCGTGCTTTTGCCGGGAAATGAGGCAGAGGCTGCACTTACATTTAAAGGAGAAACAAGCTGTACGTGGGAGACCGTAAGCGGCGTAGTAAACGGGAGGGGGGAAAAGGCCAGCGTGACGATTCATAGCCTGGCGATCGACACGCAGGGCTCTCCGTGCAATCCGGACGGCACATTTTATCCGGGCGCCGTTGTGGCGGATACAGAGGTTCCGAGGCTAAAAAAGGGCGGCATGTCCATGTCCATACAGGGGGATGTCATCCGTTCATTGGACTTTGTCGGGAGCGAGGGCTATGAGGTGACGGCAGAGACGAGAATTGAGGAGCTCACATGGTATCGCTCCACGGCACCGGTCTACACAGACGGCTGCGAGTGGGAGGAGTATACGGCGAAAGACTTTGCATACAGCGAGGACCTCTCCTACCGTGCCCGCATCAAGGTCTATGCCGGTAAAATGCGTAGATACATAGAGAGCTCTACCTATTATGTGAATAAAGATGTGCCGGTATATTTCTCAGACAACTGCAGGCTGTATGTGGATCCGGATAAGACATACATTTCGTGGGAGATGGTATCAAAGCCGGTCTACGATGCGGTAAAGCAGGAGTATTACGCGATCTTTGAATCCAACATCTTTTCCGGTCGGGAAACGGTTCAGGAGCTTTCGAGTACAAGCACGGCGATCGGCACGCTTGCGGATTTGAAAATTCCGGATGGCACCTGCAGCAGCGCCTACTATGGCGATCCTATCACCAATTTGACCTTCAAGACAACGCACGGAGCCGTCCGTGTGGACGATTCCTACAGCGCAGGCGGTTTTTACGAGTACGATGCCGAAAAGGACATCTGGCGCAAATGTGGCGAGGGGGAAACCTTTAAGAAAAGTACGTGGTACCGCTACAAAGTGAAACTGGCTCCGGTCAGCCGGGAATATCGGATTAAGGCCGGCATAAGCGGATACCGGCTGGTTATGTGGGATAAGTATGATGCGGACAGGGTAGAGTCCTTTGCCAGAGAATGGACGGAAGAGGGATCCGGCGTATACGTATCTCCGATTTTTACAACCAGTGGGAATAAAAATCCGTGGCGGGATGAAAACGGCAATGAGTTAAAGGAGATCAATGTAGTGGATCAGATTCCGGATGAGGGACTTCGGCGGGCGCTTCTTTCCGAGGGTGCGATTTGGTCCATGGACGGAACACTGAAAAAAGAGAATGCCGAAAAGGTCACCAGCCTGAATCTGAAGGACACCGGGTGGGTTGACATCACATCCTTTGACGGACTGAAATATTTTCCGGCGCTGACAAAGTTAAATATCGACACGGTGGAACAAAAAATTCCGACTCTGGATGTGAGGGACTGTCTCAATCTCTCTTCCCTGACTCTGACCAAAAACGCGAATATTGGATGGATATACCCAAATGAAAATCTGCTGTCTTTAAACATTAGTTATAATCCGTATATTCACGGTGTCGAGTTTATCAAGGCATGGAATCTGAGGGAAATCTGCTGCCAGGAGACGAACCTGACGTCTCTGAAGCTGGGCGGTCTTGAAGATTTGAGAAGCCTGCGATGCAATGACTGCCCGCTGACGGAGATCAAACTTTCCAACGAGGCAAACCTGAACGAGCTCTACTGCTATAACTGCCATGAGCTGAAAACGCTCGCACTGAGCAACATACAAAGCCTTAACAAACTGCATTGTTATAACTGCAGCGAGCTGACAGAGATCAACCTGATGAATGTCTGCGAACTTTACAATCTGAGAATCTACGACAATGTGAAATTGAAAAACGTATGGCTGAATAAGGCGGCGATCCGGTACAATGGGGAACTGAATATCAAGAATAATCCAAGCCTGCAATTCATTGTAATGGAGAATACGGAGATTGGTTACTGGAACAAACTGAACTTTTCCGGCAACAACCTGAAAACACTTGATTTAAGCACGGCTAAGCCGTCGGCAATGGCCTCCGGGATCCGGATTGACACAGAGGGAAACAGCGGTATGTCCCAGTTCAAGCTCTCGGACGCATTTGCCGGGCTGCAGGAAGATGGAACTGTGCGCTCGCTCTCTCTGAATCTGAGCCACTGTAATTTGAGCAGCCTGACACTGCCGGATGATCTGTATATCACAGAGCTGAATTGCAGTAACAACCAGCTCACAGCGCTGGATTTGAGCAAGCTCAAGACAGCGAGCGCTCAGCTGAATTGCAGCAACAATCGGCTGACAACGCTCACCTTAGCGAACTATAGGGGGCAGCAATGCTTCGCCGGCTTAAACTGTAGCAACAACCAGCTCACGAGTCTGTTTATAAACGTACCGGGAATGTTTCGGACGAATGCGGAGCTTATCTGCAGCGGCAATCCGGAGCTGAAGGATGTCACTTTATATGATGCGGCGCTGACCTTGCTTGACGCGTCGAATTGTCCGAAGCTGAATCTGATCAATCTTGAGTATGGTAAGACCAATTATAGAGAAAATGTTTCCTCTTACTGCGCGCAGCTGAATGTAAACAAGACCGCAATCGCCGGTCCGACTGCGATTGATTCGGGGGATGTTTCAAAGGTGAAAAAGCTTGACATCGGAAGCAATAATCTGACGGCTCTGGATGTTGCGGCGTATACAAACCTGAGTGAACTAAACTGTTCCAATAATCAGCTGACCTCGCTTGATCTGGAGGGACTTGACAAACTGAGCATACTGGACTGCTCCGGCAACGCCCTCTCGAAGCTCGATCTGTCCGGCAACACAAACATCTACAAGCTCAACTGTTCCCGCAACAAGCTGGTCGGTCTGGATCTGAGCGCGTTAAAGAGCCTGAAGTCGAAGGATGTCGCCTGCGATACGCAGACGCCGGATACCATCACGGCGGTGAACTGGATCGTCAATCTGAAGCGTATCGATGAGGATTTTGATCCGAATAAGGCGCAGGATACATCCGGATCCACCATCCTGCAAAACAGCACGATGACAGCGGGAGGCTTTCAGCTGCCGGAAAACACGGCTACCCTGAGTTACAGCTACGATGTTGCGCTTAGCGGGGCGAAGGTGCGGATGCCGGTTACGATGTCAGTCGAAAACAGCACCGGTGGTAAGGTATATTTAAATGTAAACTCAAAGAATGCTACGTTCTACAATTGGTTTCCGGAGCGCGGTAAGAATATCGCAGTCAGGGATGTGGACGATGCGGGAAAGATTATCTCAGCAAAAAGGATAGATGACCTCGAAGAAGAAGAGACTGCTTTGCCGACACCTGGCTGGTTCTATCACAATTTTGTGGGATGGTACACCGACAAAACAGGCGGTGAGGAAAAGACGATCGACGATATTTATGAGGGCGAGACGGTTCTGTTTGCCCACTGGGAGAACCCACACCATCTCGTCTATGTGGAGCCGAAGGAGGCGACCTGTGCAGCACCCGGAAATATCGGATACTATGTCTGCAAGGACGGTGGCGACAGCTGCAACATGTGGTTTGCAGATGCGGAGGCAAACGTTTATGCAAGGTATTCTGATATAAACGTGCTAAAAAAGGATCACGATACCAAAAACGGTTCGCTGATCGAGGTGGCGGCGTCGGAGCCGACCTGCGAGAAGGACGGATACGAAGCGCATTATGTATGTAAGTACTGCGGAAGATGCTTTAAGAATTTTAACGGAACAGAAGAAAAAACACTCGAGGAGTTTACAAGTGAGAAGCTTGGACACGACTGGGGAGAATGGACCGTTGTGAAGGCTGCGACCGAGGCGGAGGAAGGCGTCGAGCGGCGCGTCTGCAAACGCGAGGGCTGTGGGCAGTTCGAGGAGCAAAGCATTCCGAAGCTTGAGCACGAACACAGCTTAACGCATGTGGAAGCCGTGGAAGCAACCTGTGTTGCCTACGGTGTAGGCGCACACTATGAATGTAAGAAGTGCGGCGAGTGGTTTGAGGACGCCGAGGGCAATATTCCGATTGCAGAAAAGGGTACCTATCTGCTTGCCATGAACGATCACACATGGGAGGTGACAGAGCAAAAGCCGACCGAGACAGAGGACGGCTGGCGAAAGAGAACCTGTACCGTCTGCGGACAGGAGGAGGGAATCGTCCTGCCAAAGACCAATCATGAGCATCAGCTTGTAGAGGTTCCGGCTGCAGAACCGACCTGCAGCAAGGAGGGAGGCAAGCTCCACTACAGATGTACGGTGGAAGGCTGTGAGCTGCTCTTTGAGGATGCGGAAGGGACGAAGGCGGTCACTCCGGGCGAGGTGCAGCTGCCGAAGAAGGAGCATGACTATGAGCTCTTTGAGCGTACCGAGTACTGTGAGCAGACGGGATATGAGAAGCATTATGTATGTAAAAACTGCGGACAGTGGTTTGACGAGATGAAGCAGGAGGTAGTCGAGGCGAATCTCGTGATCCCGGCGCAAGGCCACAACTGGGGACCGTGGACGGAGACGACAGCTGCCACGGAGGAGACAGAGGGCGAGGTCACCAGACAATGCCTCAGGGATTCCTCTCACGTACAGACACAGAAAACCCCGAAGTTAAATGGTATGAAGGTCGGGGAGGTCGTCGAGACAGAGAACTTTACATATAAGGTCAGCAGTATTTCTCCGGTTACGCTTATCCTGACCGGCTATAAAAATCCGGGCGGAAAGGACGTGTTCCTTCAGGATACGGTGCTGTATCGCGATCTGGAGTGCAGAGTAACGGATATTGCAGAGGATGTATTTTTTGATGCGAAAGGAATCGAAAACCTGACCATTGCAGGCGGAATCAATATCGGCAGCGGTAGCTTTGCTTATTGTACGGATTTAAAGAGTGTGAAGATTCTGGCTGGAGAGGAGTCGGCGATCGGGGCCGGGGCGTTTGAAGGCTGCACATCACTGGAAAGCATCATAGTGGAGGAAGGTGTAACCACAATCGGACAGGGAGCTTTTAAGGGCTGTAAGGCGCTTACGACAGTCATTTTGCCGGGCAGCATCAAATCCATTGCATCGGACACCTTTGAGGAGGACCTGACACTTGCCATTTATTCCGACTCTGCTGCGGTCATAAGCTATGCGGCAAGTCACGGTTACGGAGCGCAGCAGCATGAACACAGCTGGTCAAAGTCCTGGAGCAGTGATGAGACGGGACACTGGCATGTGTGTCTGACTGACGGCTGCGATCTCGTGCTGCACAGTGAGATGAATGCCTATGCGCAGCACAGCTTCCCGGATGAGTGGACGGTAAGACGCAAGGCGACGGAGGAGAAGGAAGGTCTGGAGTATCGCAAATGCAGCATATGCCGATACGAGGAGACGAGAAGTATACCGAAGGTTGTGCCGAAGTACTATGCGATTACGGCGAGTGCAGGTCAGGGAGGCTCCATTTCGCTGACCGGAACAAAGGCAGCGGACGGTAAATTTAAGGAGCACACAACGGCGACGGCGAAGGCAGCGGCTGCGCAGGGCTACCGGTTCGTGAAATGGACAATGGGCGGCAAGGATGTCAGCACTGCGGCAGAGTATACGTTTACGATATCCGGCGATGCGGAGATCACAGCGGTGTTTGCCGCAGAAACGGGCACCGGAACAGGCAGTGCACCTGCAGGGGGCAATGTGACCTCGGGCGGAAGTACATCCGCAGGCGGCACAGGAGATAATCCGGCTTCGGGCGACGGAAGTTCTTCCGATGCGGACGGAAAACAGGAGAGCGGGCAGGCAAAGGCGAAGGTAGGAGATACGTTCAGCGTCGGATACGCACAGTACAAAATCACGGGTGTTTCCGCCGGCAAGCTTACCGTAACCTATGTAAAGAATAACAAGAAAAAGGCAAAAACGGTGACCGTTCCGAAGACTGTGTCATATGAAGGTATGACCTACAAGGTAACGGAGATTGCAGGCAACGCTTTTGCCAAAAATACAGCGGTTACCTCGGTTACGGTCGGTGCGAATGTAGAAAAGATCGGTAAAAGTGCATTTAGCGGATGCAAGAAGCTGAAGAAGCTTACGATCAAGACAAAGGTACTGACATCGGTCGGTAAAAATGCTTTAAAGGGTATTCATAAAAACTGTGTGATCAAGGTGCCGAAAACGAAAGTAAAGGACTACACGAAGCTGTTTAAGAAAAAGGGACAGCCGGCATCCGTGAAGATCAAAAAGTAGCAGGAGAGTGAGAGGGAGAAGAAGCGATGAAGAGAAGTCACAGAGTGAAAAGCCGCATGCTTAGTTTGTTTTTAGTGCTTGCTGTTTTTGTCACGACGGCGGCACCGGCACCGGAGGTTTCTGCGGCGTCCGCCAAAAGCAAAAAGGTGGTAATCTCGGCGAGCAAGCTGACCCTGACGGTTGGACAGAGTAAGACCCTGAAGGTGACGAAGGGTACGAAAAAGGTCACGGGTGTTAAGTGGAGCAGCACCAAAAAGAAGGTGGCGACCGTGACGAAAAAGGGAAAGGTCAAGGCGGTCAAAGCCGGAACGGCGACGATCAAAGCGAAGGTCGGAAAGAAAACCTACAAATGTAAGGTCACGGTAAAGAAGAAAGAGACAAAGATGGATACCAAAAAGGATACCAAAAAGGATACGGGCAGTCAGTCCGAAACTGCGACAGGAGGCGGCACCTCGGGAGGCAGCACTTCCGGCAGCAGTTCTTCCGGCGCTGCCTCCACAGGAGGGACGAGTACAGGCGGTAATACAGGCAGCGGTCAGACACCGGCGCCTGCTCCGGAACCTGAGATGACGGATGCACAAATCAAGGAGCTTTTCACACCGACGGTGGAGACGGCATATGTGACGCGTCAGGCACAGGATCCGAATGACAAGACGAAGGTCGTCAATCAGGATGTGCTGCAGGCATATATCACCTGGGAGCAAACCGACGAAAACGGGGCGTATTATTTGCCGGCGACCGAAAGGCAGATGAAGCTGATTACGCGAACGAACGGTGAGGCGAATGCCGATGACGATGACGGCAGATTCCTTGTTGCAGCATTGTATTTTTGTGCGCTGAAAGCATGGACGCCTGATACCCGGACCGAGTTTGACAAGATGATGCATGTGCTCTGCGACTCTCCGACCTATCAAGCGTACTCGAATGCCTCGTCAAACCTAATCAAGGATAACCTGACAAAGACCGTGATGCATCCGAGGAAAAAATATACCTATATGGGGAATGCATATTTTGAGGGTGCGACACCGGATAACCAGTATACGCCAAACGATCCGCCGACAGTCGTTGTGGAGGATTTTGTCTATGCGCCGGCAAAGAGTGCTCTTTTAAACGGCAATGAGGTATATCAGGTCGTATGCCGCTTTGCCGGAGCGGACAGCGAGAGAAAGATTGCGGTCTACAAGGATAAGACGGACGGAAACTGGTATATTTTCGACCAGTATGTGGGCTTTACGACAGACATTAAGCCGCCTGTCCTGACACGGGAGGATGTGGCGCCGTATCTAAGCGACATCACCTATGAGACGCAGAATCAGCCGCAGATCAAAACCGGCTTTGTGAACCGTGAGTATTCGCAGGAGGATCCGGTCACCCATAAGGTGGAAAATATTCCGATCAAGATCACGCAGGCGACGGTTACCTTTCAAAATACAGATGGAGAGAGCGTTTTGCCGACGACGGCGGGACAGCTTGCAAAGATCGACCGCGGCGGGAACATCGAGGCGGCAGCCGACGGCACGATCAAGGACGACCAGTCGGAGGATCTGGGAAGATTTGTGACGATGGCAGCCTACTTTGCGGCGCTGAAGGCATGGACACCGGAATCTGCCGATGAAGTGGATCAGATGATGGAGCTTTTATGTGAATCACCGACGACGCAGGCGATGACGGAAAATGTGTACAATCCAAACCGGAAGTTTTTCAAAAACAACCTCACGAAGACGGTCATGGACGGTATACAGAAATATACGTTCCAGGGAAATGCGTACTTTGACGGGGCAACCCCGTCAAACGGTTACCAGCCGAAGGAGCCATTATCCGTTACGCTGGAGGATTATGTGTACGACGCGATCTGGTCCGACGATTACCAGACATGGATTTACGGTGTCGTGACCCGCTTTGACGGGGCAGACTCGGAGCGGATTCTTCGGATGTATCAGGATCGCTTTGACGGACAGTGGTATATTTTCAGTGATTCCTTTGAGGGCTTTTGTGCAGACATCCGTAATCCGCAGCCATCATTGGAGTATTATCAGCAATTTATTACCGTGGATGAGACGACGCTCAAGGCGGAGGATCAGCCGGTGGTGACGGTTTCTCCGGTAAAACGTCAATATGCCGAAAAGCAGGAGGACGGTACCGTTGCGGTGATTGACATGGATGTGACACAGGCGAAGATCACCTTTAACAATAATGGAAAGAGTGTCCTGCCGTCCGACCAGACAGGTCTTGCAAAGATCAGCCGCGGAGGGGCAGCTTACAATACGTATGCAAAAACCGGCAATATCAAGCAGGATGTCAGCGGCGAGGATTACGGACGCTTTGTCACGGCAGCAGCTTATTTTGCAGCGCTGTGTCGTTACGACAAATATAACTATCAGGATACCTTTAACATGATGGAGCTGCTGTGCGAGTCGCCGACGACAAAGGCGTACGGCGAGGATGTGTTTAACAGCTACAGCCAGACGGCTATGCGGGATAACCTCGATAAAAAAACCGGCTCCAAGTATAAATATGAGTACATGGGAAATGCGTACTTTGACGGGGCAAACCGGTTTAACGACTACACACCGTCCCTTCCGCTGACCGTTACGGTGGAGGATTATGTCTATGACGGCATCTGGTCTGATGTGTATAATACCTATATTTATACTGTTGTAGTCCGCATACCGGGAGCAGACAACGCAAGGCTTCTGCGCTTATACAAAGACAAGTATGACGGACAGTGGTATATTTTCAGCGACAGCTGGAAGGGCTTTACCGCTGATATCCAGACACCGGTTCCGTTAAACGTAGTCGTGACGCCGAAGAGCTATCAGGATACCGATCAGCCTACGGTCGATAAAACGGAAATCAAGGGCCTCATTCCGCAGTATAATCCGGAGACCGAAATGTACGAAAATGTAGAGACGCCGGTCGTTCAGGCAAAGGTAAGCTTTGATAAGACGATGGGACTTCCGGATACCGCTGAGGAGCTGGGAAAGATCAGCCGCCGTGGAAATGACAACATGTCAACGGATAACGAGAGCGGCAGATTTACAGTGGCGGCAGGACTTTTTGCGGCGCTGAAAGCGTGGACGCCGGAGCATCCTGAAAACTGCTATGAAATGATGGAGCTGCTGTGTGAATCGCCGACGACGCAGGCGCTGGGCGAGGATGTGTTCGGCAGCTATGGGCAGACCTTTATCAAGAACAATCTGGGTAAGGATGACAAA
This sequence comes from Lachnospiraceae bacterium, assembly GCA_017476765.1. Lineage (GTDB taxonomy): Bacteria > Bacillota > Clostridia > Lachnospirales > Lachnospiraceae > JAFUZE01. Next base: position 217 of record JAFUZE010000219.1, on the reverse strand, counting down.
TATACGTATCTGCCGAATGCTTACTTTGACGGGGCGACACCGGAGAACGGTTATGCACCGGAGACGAATCCGTATTCCGTAACGATTGAGGATTATGTCTATGACGGCGTGTGGTCGTCCGATTATAATACGACGATCTATACGATCGTGATGCGGTTCGCGGGAGCTGACAGCGAGAGGCTTCTCAAGGTATATCAGGATCCGTATGACAAAGAAT
>JAFUZE010000218.1 GCA_017476765.1 Lachnospiraceae bacterium | reverse complement strand
AGCAGAAACCATCTGTGGGTACCTCCGGTATCTCTGTAGTATAGTTTGGACGCTAATACTTTACAGAAACACAGATGGTTTTTCAATAGTAAATATACATCAGAGGGCTGGCATATTACCCACCATCATGCCAGAAGCCTCTTTTTTATTTAATATTAGTTCTAATAATTCCTGGGCAATATCCGGTCTCTCCTCAAGGATCTTGCAGAAAAGAAAATCGTCCCGGAACTGTAATTGTTGATACCTTTCTTCTGCTCTTTGCCTCAGCTCTTCTGTTGTCTGCATAAATCTTTTTCCCTTTCTTTCCCTCGCATAGTAGATATGCTGGAAGAGATATCTTATTCGACAAAAAAGAAACAACACGTATTTTCTACCTTTAGTTTAACACGTTTAGACGGAAAATCAACATCCTTTATATGCCGAAATCTGGAAATTTATCCGACACCCCTGTCCAATATTTACTCCTCTATCCAATCCTTTTATACTTTGCTTTTGCCGCAACCTTTTTCTTCAGGAGCTTCTTGTATTTTGTAAAGACCTTCTTCGGAATAGCGTAAATTTCTTTCTTTGCCGTTTTCTGAAAGGCTCTTGCACCGATTTTTTTGACGTTTGTACCCTTATAGGTAATATTCTTTAAATTTTTGTAGCCGTAGAAAGCATTTGCTTCGATGCTTGTTACATTTTCACCGATGGATACGCTTGTGATCTTCTTATCTCCATTACACGCATTAGCAGCTATTTTCGTCACACGGTAGCTCATACCGTCCTTTTTTACGGTCTTAGGGACAGTGACCTTCTTCTTTTTCTTTTCAATACTCTGTAATGAAACCGTATTTTTTCCCGTAACCTTGTAGATCATGCCGGAGGATTTAAAGAGTGTGCCAACCTCGATTCCTTTTTTCAGGAGTTTTGACCCTTTCGTCGTCTTGACAGCAGGCTTTGCTCCCTTGATGCCTGCCTTTGCTCCTTTAGCCGCACCCGAGCCCAATCCCGGAAGCATCGCAAATGCCGACACAGCAGCCATCGTCTTATTGCCTTCCAGCAGATACCATACGCAGTTGATTCCGTCCGCTGCGTAAGGACGCATCTACCACACATACTATTATTACGTTTTGAGGCTTTGCATTACAATATATTTTCATATTCCTTCCGCAGATTTTCAAAAATATTACTTTCCTTATTATTTTCAGTGATAAACCTTATATATTCTCCTCCTTTTACATATATTTCGCTTTGAAATTCATCATAACTAATTACTTGATTTGTCCATTCTCCTGCAACCGAATTTTGCAAATCCAATTCAACATCTTTTGAGCCTTTGGCTTTTTTCGCTTTTACAATACTTACTATCACATTCTGACCCTTTTTTTTAAATTCAAGCCATTTATTATACGATTCGACATCACTGAGCGCAACATAATCATTTGTCCTCAGATACTTTGCAACTCTAATTAGTCTCTCTATCCAATCATGTAATGAAACTTTGTCCATAATATCATATAGTTCCTCTGGATACATTTCGCCATATTGGAAATTATTAAATTTAATTTGCAAAAATCCATTCTCTCCTGCAAAGTCATCATACTCGCTACATACAATCTTATAGATTATTTCAAACATATCCGTATTCCCCTATCTAAAGTCTTCAACCACATATTTATATATGCCATATGCAGTATCAAATCCCCCATCTTCTTTAATAAAAACATATATGATTTCATTATTAATTTCTATTGATTGTAATCCTGTTTTGTTCTGGCTTCTTAGTATGTTGTAAGCTTCTTGGGTATACTTTATAACCTCTTCATCTGTCCAGTTCTTGTTGAAAAAAGATGTACCCGACAATTTATTTGCAAGTTGTTCATCCGTCAAGTATTTTGCTTGTTCTGACATTCCTGAAAACGTATGTTTTTTTATATGCTGTATATTTTTTTTCGATAACTGGACAAGATCTGTAGCACCCCCAACCTTCTTCGCAGTCGCCTCCACCGCTTCTTCGACTCCGTCCTCGGCTTTCTTGGCGGCTTTTCCGGCTTCTTTCTCCAGCACCTCCTTTGTGGCTTTCTCAGCTCCTTCTCCCAGTGCCTCCTTTGCAGCTTTTTCGGTTCCTTCGCAAGCTGCTCGGTGCCTTCTTTGAGGTATCTCTCCGCAAGCTTCTCGCCGGCTTCCTTGAGGGCTTTCTCTTCCAGCTCCTTCGTCGCTTTTTTTGCGCCCTTCTCCGCCACCTTTTTGGTAAGCTTGACTCCTTTTTTCAGGAGTTTTGACCCTTTAGTCGTCTT
>JAFUZE010000217.1 GCA_017476765.1 Lachnospiraceae bacterium | reverse complement strand
TCCTTATCCTTGTGAAAAACCACATCCCTCTGCAGAACGGAGGTAGAATTGTAGATATGCACAATCGCCTGCTTGCAGCCCTCGATTGCCTCAAAGGTGCGGTCGATCAGTTCCTCCCTGCACTGGGTCAGTACCTGAATCTTGACATCATCCGGAATGAGCTTGCGCTCGATCAGCTGTCTGCAATAATCGTATTCGATCTGGCTTGCCGCCGGAAATCCGACTTCAATCTCCTTAAAGCCGAGCTTCACAAGAAACTCGAACATCTCAATCTTTTCCGCCACGACCATCGGATCGATGAGCGCCTGGTTGCCGTCTCTCAAATCTACGCTGCACCAGATCGGCGCTTTCTCAATTTCCTTATTCGGCCATTCTCTCTCCGGATAATATTCCACCGGATTTTTTACATATCTCTTATAGTTTAACATGTTACCTGTTCCTTTCTTTTTCCTTTTATCGTTTCGCTGCCTGCGAAACAAATCTATGATTTTATGCCATATGTCCGCAAATGGCGAACTTCCTATAGTAAAAGGCTCATCCTAAGATGAGCCTTAAAATAACCTGCATTATTCACCAAGTCCGTTCTCGATTGCCGTGATCAAGGCTTCCATCGCTTCCACCTCATCCTCGCCGTCGCAAACAAACTCAATCTCATCTCCACATTTCACGCACGCTCCGAGCACACTCAGCACGCTCTTGGCATTTGCGGTATTATCTCTGAATGAAAAAGTTATGAGTGATTTAAACTGCATTGCTTCCTTGCATAGAATGCCTGCAGGTCTTAGATGTAGTCCTGTTGGATTTTTGATCACTACCTTTCGACTTACCATACATATCCCTCCAATACATAATATTTTTGTCTGTCACAATCTAGTCATTTCTATATCCCTTTATCCGTACACCGCTCATACATTTGTAAACATTATACCACTTTGCAATAGTAAACTCAAGCAAGTCTTTTTAGGGCAATCGCTTAATTCTGCGCCTTGTCTTCCGTACACTTTCGATGCTCTATATTACTCTTCGGAGCACGCTTGCCCTATTTCCGCCTACAGCATAACATCCTGTATGAGATTTGCCAGCTTTTTTGCCTCCCTGTCGATCTGCTGCTGATCCTTTCCTTCGATCATCACACGAACGAGCGGTTCTGTCCCTGACGGACGGATCAGTACTCTTCCTTCCCCGGCAAACATTTGCGTCAGCTGCTCGATGGCATTCGCAATTTCCGGGTAATCCATATAGCTTTCCTTTTTGTGGTTCGGCACCTTGGCATTGAACAGTGCCTGCGGCAGTACCTCCATAATTCCGGCAAGCTCCGAGAGCGGTTTTCCGGTGCTGACCATGACCTCCAAAAGATGCAGAGCGCTGAGCAAACCGTCTCCGGTCGTGTTCTCATCCAAAAAGATAATATGTCCCGACTGCTCGCCGCCTAAGTTTGCACCGATTTCCTTCATCCGCTCAAGCACATACCGGTCGCCTACCTTCGTCTGCTCCATATGCAGTCCCTTTTCCTTCGCCATCAGAAAAAAGCCCAGATTGCTCATAACCGTAGCGACGATCGTATTATCCTTTAGCGTACCCTTTTCCTTCATGAAATTACCGATGATCGCCATGATCTGGTCTCCGTCGACACAGACGCCCTGCTCATCGACCGCCAGCAGCCTGTCTGCGTCACCGTCAAAGGCAAGACCTACGTTTGCCTTCTCGTATACGACTCTCGCCCGCAGCTCCTCCATATGTGTCGAGCCGCAGTTGGCGTTGATGTTCGTACCATCCGGATTATTGTGAATCGCCACGACATTCGCCCCCAGCTCCTTTAGCGCTTCCACAGAGGTATAGAAGGCCGCACCCTCCGCACAGTCCACAACAATTTTCATGCCTGACAAATCCACCGGAATTGCCTGAATGGCATGATTGATATATTCTTCTCTCGCATCGGTACGATATTTGATCTTGCCGACTCCTGAACCGATCGGAAATTTCACCCCGTCCATATGGTTGCGAATCAGCGCTTCGATCTCATCCTCAAGGGAATCCGGCAGCTTGTAGCCTTTGCCGTCAAAAAACTTAATCCCGTTAAACTCTACCGGATTGTGCGACGCAGAAATGACAATCCCCGCATCCACCTTATACTTTCTCGTCAGATATGCCACCGCAGGTGTCGGCACGACTCCTACATAAACGGCATTGGCACCGACGCTGCATGCGCCTGCCATCAGGGCATTTGCCAGCATATCCCCCGAAATACGCGTGTCACACCCTACCATGATCGTCGGCTTGTGCATATTCTCCTTAGAGAGTACATACGCTCCCGCCTGCCCCAGCTGCATCGCCAAGAGCGGTGTCAACTCTTCATTTGCCACACCTCTTACTCCATCTGTTCCAAATAAACGTCCCATCGTGATTCTCTCTCCCTATTTTTTGTTCTGAAGCCTGATATTTACATTGACAGGCGCTTTCTGTGTGATGCCGTCCGGAAGCTCGAGGGATATCGGCATCATATATGCGACCGCATTGACGGAGGTCATGTCATTCTCCTCCATATATGCCTTCACATCCACAACGGCATTGACACTTTCCATATCGAGCTCATCCAGATCCTTTGCAAGACCTGTCACATCAAAGGTAACTGTCTCGGAATTGGTTCCGAATACCGCCGTATAGCCGCTTGGCACATTCGTAATGGAGATGCGGCTCTTTTGCAGCTCCACCGTTCTTGTCTCGAGCTCCTCGATCTCAACCGTCACAACAACTTTACCATCATATTCCTCATCTGCCAGAATGATACCATCCGGCAGCCACTGTGTGATATCCACGGCTGTATCCAGCGTCGCATTCAGTCCGTCCACGCTGAGCTTATTGTCCGGAATCTGCACGGACTCAATATCCCGCAGCGCTCTGCTCTGTCCCGCAATCATAATCGTCGCAGGCTCGATCGTGACAACACCGGTCACCCCATATCCCGCCGCAGGCGTACCGGAAGGCTTCGCCAACACGGTAATCTCCTTTGTCGGCAGGATTTCAATATCCAGATTGACGCTGGCAATATTCTGGCTCAGCTGTGCTTCATCGACCGTTTCGCCGTCTGCGTTATAATATTTGATATCCATATTGGTGCTCACATTGCCTGACATCCCCTCCACGGAAAATTCCGTCACTGCACGGGAAATCTGGGATACGACCGATTCCGGGCCCGAGATAAACACAATATTCTGGTTCATCTGGACATTCCCGACGACATAGCCCTCCTGCGGCTGTCCGGTCACAACCGGCTCGATCCGAAACTGTGCGCTCTTTTTATTCTCAATTTTGACCTTCAGATATTCTGTCCTCGGCTTAATGCTGTCGATCTGGTTGTTGTAGCGGTTGGATTCCACACGGATACGAACCGTCCCGTCTGCCTCGTTGAGCTCCGACATATCTGCGGTGGCGCGGATATTCGATGTATTTAAATAATCCAGTATCGTTCTCTTCGCCGACACCGACACGGAAATATTGTCTGTTCCGTCCAGTACCTGATAAATCTGCCCCTTCGAGGTCAGCACATCCGCATTGGTCACCTCGACAGAGATTCCGCTTAAGGTCGTGGAGATGACCGGATCGCTGATATTGACAACGATCAGCCAAAGAACAATCGCCGTAATGACAGCCAGTATCTTCAGACCGAGATTCTTTAACAACTTGTTCTTAATCACTGTTTATTCCTCCCCTTGCGTTTTCTCTTCTTTTTATCCTGAGGAGTTTTATTCTGTATCATTTCCAGTTTCTCACGGGTCGTTTCCTGACTCACATTCCGAAGCAGCTTTCCCTCATAGGCGAGCGAAACGCGTCCCGTCTCTTCCGACACAATGATCGTGAGGGAATCCGTGACCTCAGAGATTCCGACACCCGCACGATGTCTCGTACCAAGCTCCTTGGACAATGCCATGTTATCCGACAGCGGCAGATAACAGGTCGCCGACACGATCCGATCTCCTCTCACGATGACCGCTCCGTCGTGAAGCGGCGTATTATGTTCAAAAATATTGATCAACAGCTGGTTCGTCACAACGGCATCAATCTCAATACCGGTTCTCTCATACTCGGAGAGCGACAGATTCTGCTCCACGACAATAAGGGCACCGGTCTTGACCTTGCCCATCTCAAAACATGCCTTGATGATTTCATTGATCGTCTTATCGGAAAAAAGCCCTTCCTCGGTCTTTCCGGTGTCAAACGAAAACAGGAAGCTCAAAAAATTCTTCTTGCCAAGCTGCTCAAGTGCCCGCCTCAGCTCCGGCTGAATCACGACAACGACCGCAATAACGGCAATCGAAAACAGCTTTTCCGTAATCCACAAAATCGTTGACATATTGAAGATTGCAGCAAGCAGGAGCAGAAACAAAATAAACAGTATGCTCTTTAAAAATTCCCATGCTTTCGTCCGACGCGCCCACACTAAAATCTGGTACACCAAAAAGGAGATAATCACTATCTCCACCACATCTGTCCATAAAATGTTTTTTGGTAAATGCAGAACAGTCAGGTAACGATCTGCAAAGCTGGTAATTGATTCCATGGAACACTCCTACACTCACTGCTATTCAATCACGCTCGTAATTTTCTTGACGGTTTTTTTCTGCTTCGGCACCGAATTTTTCGGCACCGCCTTTACATAATAATAATATTCATCATCCTCGAACTGCACATATTCCGTGCGCGTGTAATCCACATTGAAAACAAAAAACTGAAACACCTTGCACAGCAGGAACGAAATGACGGTTCCAAACAGCACGGGTGCAATCGATACCTTCGTATCAAACATCAGATCTCCTACAAGCAAAAGCACGATATTCGTAACCGAGCCCGCCACGAGAGCGATGGTCCATGCATAATCGACCGACAGCCTTCTGAGCAGATATACGATCAGAACGGTAATGCCGAAGGCAACGATCATCACAAGCATTGGCTTGTTACCAAGCATACCGTCGATGATAAACCTGAATTTTCCGATGGCATTGTCCGCCTCCAACGAACTGATTGCCGACGCATTCGTGCGGATAAAATCAATCAAATAATATACAATGACACCGCAGGCGACCGAAATTACGGAAACCGGTGTTCCCACCAATCCGATCGCAAATACAACCAAATAAGGGATCCTGCATGCGAACGCAAGCGGCAGAAGCAGCACTACCAAAGTGTCCTTTGGCACAAAGCGGAAGTACAGCAGAAAGAGCAGAAGAAACAGAGCAAGCGCTACGACTGCACTTTCCAGCGACAGTGCATACAGGTGTGCCAGAACAAACATCGCAGATACGATCACAATCAGATTAAAAGGGAGAAACGAGCACATCAGCGCCACAACGAGCACGATGACCGGATTCCCCAGCCTGCTCATATACCCCAGATTCAGATTGATGGCATAGAGGCAGATGACCGCCAGCAGAAATTTCAAAAAAGGAGTTATATAAATCTCATATTTTGAATAAAAATTTCTCAAATTTTCTCTCAGTTCCAATAATGTTGTCATACACTTCCCTTTCTAACGCACTATTACCTTTTACCCTCTCTCTCATACAATGCAGACAACTTCTTTAAGTTGTTGTAATAGCGTTTCAGACTTCTTTTCGCCCGGCTGTAGCGGACGGAATAAACAATATAGGATATCACTGCATTGACTACCAGAAAAATAATATAGTACCTCAAAATATCCTTGCCAAACTGCAGCAAATCCATCTTATAAATATCCTGAAGAAATGTCTCAAACCGATAATAGAGCACCATAGCCCCCACAACAAGAAAAGCCAGTGTTCCATAGAGCAGTGACTGGATTACATGCAATTCCAGATAATCGCTGCGGAAATACGAACCGATTGCCATATTCTTTTTGCCTTCGTTCTCCTCATATGCCGCAGTTTTCGTCATTAGTTTAATACGTTCTTCATTTAACATAATCTCTCCATACAGGCAGCTGCCTTACTTATCCAGGAAACGCATTTTATTCTTAGTCGGATCCTTTTTCACCGGCTCCTGAACCGGAGCCTGCGGCTTGCGGATCGCACCGTTTAAATTATTGACCATTTCCAGCTTGCACTTGTCACAATAGCGTCCGGAGAGGATCATTGCGCCGCACACCTCACAGGTCACCTTGATCGGAGAATCGTCTGCGAACTGAAGGCGCTCTTCGCGAATCCACTGCTTGATCTGATTCGGATCGACATCGCATGCCTCCGATACATCCGGAATGGTTGCGTTACGATTGTCCTGCACATATTTTTTTACTTCCTGAAACTTTTCTTCCATCGCTTCCCTGCAGGCCGGACAAATTGCCGGACCTACTACATAGTTAAAAATTTTCCCGCATTTTCTGCAATTTCGTACATTCATTTTTATTCCTCCGTTTCACAGGGGCATATCCGGCGACCTGCCGATTGCTATCGCAATAAAATAGACCCGCGCTGCACCTGCCTCGGTTAAGACCCGCGCGACCGCATCTATCGTACTCCCTGTTGTGTATATATCATCGATAACTATAATCGTCTTTAATTTTACAACATTTTGCCCAATAATAAAAGCCTTTTTCAAATTATTTTGTCTTTCCGGTACAGTCAGGCTCTTTTGGGGAACCGTATTTTTGACACGCAAAACAAGGTTCTCATCATACGGAATCCCCATTTTCCGTCCGATCTTCTCCGCCAGAAGCGCAGACTGGTTGTAACCGCGCTTTCTCTGCCTTTTCTTATGAAGCGGGACGCCGGTCACCGCATCCGCCTGCCACAGCCGTATCTGCGCACCCATCCGCCGGACGATCTCCTCCGCAAAGAAATCGAGGTACTCCCTGCGCCCCTGATACTTGACCCGATAGAGACTCTCCCTGACACAAGGGTAGGTGCAAAGCGCCGCTCCTCTTGTAAACACATGTGCCTGATTCTCACAGTCCCCGCACCATTCCCGTCCCTCTGCCACCGGCTTGCCACACTTAAAGCAGACCGGTTCCTCAATATACTCCAGTTTTTCCCGGCAACCCGGGCAGATATACATACCGATGCGCGGGACAACCTGATCGCACACCGGGCATCGCCTCGGATAGATCAGGCTGATGATTCGTTCCCTGTAATCTCCCAAATTCTCTCCTTCAATCCAGCATATCGTTTCTGCTCATTTTCGTTTTCGATCATCATCTGTACAGTCTCCTCACTGCCGAGAATCGTCACACACCGCTTTGCCCTCGTAATTGCCGTGTAAAGCAGATTGCGGTTCATGAGCATTTTCGGTCCGGTCAGAAGCGGCAGGATGACAGCCGGATACTCACTTCCCTGTGATTTGTGAATCGTGATCGCATAGGCAAGCTCCAGCTCATCGAGCATCGAGAAGGAATAGGTGACCATTTTACCTTCGTCATACTCGACGGTGAGTGTCTCCGCAGTCTTGTCGATCTCCCGGATGATTCCCATATCCCCGTTGAAGATTCCGAGCCCCCGGTCGATCGGAATGTGATATTTGCTCAGAATCTCCCATTCGAGC
>JAFUZE010000216.1 GCA_017476765.1 Lachnospiraceae bacterium | reverse complement strand
CTCGTGTTCAACACCGCACTCATCCGGAGAAGAATCCGGAATCCCAGGCTCACCTTCGAGGTTCAGAGCGTCGGACATGACAGCCGCACGGACGTCGTTCTCGCATATGTGGACGGCCTTCAGGACGAGGCACTGCTGAAAAAGCTGCGCGATCAGATTCATGCTCTCCCGATTTCGGCGCTGACGATGGGAGCCAAAAGTCTGGAGGAGCTTCTCATCAAAAAGAGCTGGCTGCACCCGCTGCCGCAGGTACGCTTTACCGAACGCCCCGATGTGGCATGCAGCTTTTTACTGGAGGGCTACATTCTTGTCTTGGTGGACAACTCCCCGACGGCTATGGTCTTTCCGTGCAACCTTTTTCAGTTCACCCAAAACCCGGATGACTATTATCAGAATCCGGCCATCGGCAATTACTTCCGCTTCATGCGTTTTGCTTCCATTTTTCTCTGCCTCTTTCTCATGCCGCTCTTTTTGCTGCTGGGAACGCATTCCGTCGTCCTGCCGGAAGGATTTCAGATCATCGTATCCTCCGACACGCCCTTTAAGCTGTTTTTGCATGTGCTTCTGATCGAGCTGGGGCTGGATTTGTTCAACTATTCCTCGAGCCTTGCGCCGGGCGGCTACTCGCACTCTCTCGGTCTGATCGGCGGACTGCTGATCGGTCAGATTGCCGTCGATTTAAAATGGCTGAGCATTGAAGCGTTATTTTACGGAGCTGCGACGATGCTTGCCTCTATCTGCATTGCCTCGAAGGAAATGAGCGACGCACTGCGCCTCTACCGGCTGTTCCTGATTCTCATGACCGAATTTCTCGATTACTGGGGCTTCGGCATTGCAACCATCCTGATTGCAGTCTCAGCCGCCACGACAAAGACATTCGGAGGCTTGAGCTATCTTTGGCCGCTCATCCCGTTCGACGGCAAAGCGCTGGTGACGCTCCTAACGCGCTATCCGACCCCGAAGGCACAGATGCCTCAAAAGAAAAAAAGATAGCAGATATCTATCTCAGATATCTGCCAAAAACCGCATCGGCAAGGCCGTCCTGTTCAATATCCCCGGTCACAACGTCCGCCGCCTTCTTCACTCTCTCCGTGGCATTTCCCATCGCAACGCCCACGCCTGCCCGCCGCAGCATCTCGATATCATTCGTGCTGTCGCCGAATGCCACCACATCCTTCCACTGCATGCCGTAATGCTTAAGAAGCTGCTCGATTCCATCTGCCTTGGAAATATCCACATCCAGAACATCCGCCCCGCTTCCTCCCGCAAACATATAATAGTGAATGCCCGGGCACGCATCTGCCAGCTGCCGAATCTGCGGCTCCTCTCCGAGAAAGCACAGTGCGTGAACCTTTTGCCCGTACACATCCCGGAACGGGCGAAAATCCCTGCCTAAGCCATACTTAAAATATTCATTGTCCCTCAAGGTCTCATCGTGCGTAAAATATACGGCATCCGGAGTGACTGCACCGAGTATGATCTTGTGTTCCTCCGCATACTCAAACGCATTTTCTAAGAGCACTTCATCAAAAAAATGCTCGTAAAATATCTCGTCTCCCACTGTAATTTTCAGTCCGTTACAATGTACGACGGCATCCGCTCCGATCTGCCCGGCATACCCGGCCGAGCTGGGGTCGAACAAATCCCTTCCGGTCGACATCACGACAAGATCACCCTGCTTTTTAAGCGCATGCAGCGCCTTGAGCGTACGCTCCGGAATCCGTTTCTGCACATGGGAAAATACCGTATTATCATAGACAAAGCAAAACATTTTCTGATCGTTCATATACACCTCATATTTCCTTTGTGACGGCAAACTGACTGTTATACAGCCGCGCATAAAAACCGTTTTTTTCAAGCAGCTGCTCATGATTGCCTTGCTCGATGATATTGCCGTCCTTCATGACGAGAATCACATCCGACTCCCGAATCGTGGAAAGTCTGTGGGCAACGATAAAGCTCGTTCTGCCCTCCATCATTTTGTGAAACGCCTTCTGTATTTTGATCTCCGTGCGCGTGTCGATTGAGGAGGTCGCCTCGTCCAAAATAAGCATCGGAGGCAGGCTGAGCATAATACGGGCAATGCACAAGAGCTGCTTCTGTCCCTGTGAAAGGCTTCCTCCGTCCTCCGTCATATAGGTGTGATAGCCGTCCGGAAGACGCCGGATAAAGCTGTGGGCATGCGATGCCTTTGCTGCCTGTATGACCTCCTCCATCGTCGCATCCGGCTTCCCCATCGTCAAATTCTCCAAAATCGTCCCTTCCTTCAGCCACGTCTCCTGCAGGACCATTCCATAGCTGCTTCTGAGGCTTCCCCGGGTCACTTGCCCGATATCCGCACCG
>JAFUZE010000215.1 GCA_017476765.1 Lachnospiraceae bacterium | reverse complement strand
CATTGCTTAGGACTTACCAACTCCATAAGCTTTATGGCTTATTAAAGTGCGCCCAAAAATGAAAGTTATATGTTTCCATTCTAAGGAATCGTGTTGCACACGATTCCTCCCTTATTTTGATTCAAGATCGCGAACGAACACTGCGAGTTTCGCAATTACCTAAATAATTGATTTAGATGAAAGCGATGTTACGAAGTCCGCTTACTCTGCATTTGCCATATCCTTCGACGTGATTTGTTTCACATCCCTTGTAGCAAAAACGGTTGCCGTCACAATTCCCAGAAGCAAAATTCCCGGATAGAGCAGATATGCCCTGAGCGGATCGACCAAAATGGACATCCTCGCCCCCATGATTCCGAAAATCGGAGTCAGTATCCATCGGTTGCTGATCATCGACAGCGGAACGGAAACGACCATCGAGAGCACGACGACCCACACCATCCGCATCGTAATCCAGATGCGGATATTCCGGTTCCGAAATCCGATGCTTTTGAGCATCGCAATCTGTCCCTTCTCCCTGATAATAATGAGCTTGAGCATGAAAAGACAGATCAGCATGATCAGAAGGCACAGCATTGCCGTGAGAGGAAGCTGCATCTGCTCCATAGCATCCTGAATCGAGCCAACGTTTCTGTCAATAATCTCCTGCGCTGTACTCCACTCATACTGCGGAAGCACCCTGCTAAGCTTCTCCTTCATCTCCTGCTGGGAGAGCGCCGTATCCATATCAACCATAATTTCCCCATGTAATACAAAGGCTTCTTCTGTCATATCAGTAGCAGGACTGAGCCGTATGGATTTACCGAGCTGCATATAATCCGTGTAGATGCCGACAATGAGAAAATCCTGTTCCTTTCCGCCGATCAAGGTCGTGAGACTGTCACCGAGCCGAAGGTCATACTGCTCCATAATCGGCTTAGAGACCGCAATCTCATTTGCAAGGAGCGGCTCGCCTCCCTCGTCATACACATAAAAGCCGGTATTGCCAATCGGATATAAAGTCAAAAGCGTTGTGCTCATCGAGCCTTCCTCGTTTGTCCACTGCAGATTAAAACAGGCACCGACACTGAGACTTGCCTCGTACCCCTTCTCCCCAAGCTCTTTTTCATACTTCCCGAGCTTTTCCGTCAGCTCCGGAATCGTTCTGGAAGTGTCTCCTAAATCGCCCGCGGATATATAGACGGCGCTTTCGGGATTCAGGCAAAACTTCTCCACCATCTTATCGCTCCGCATCGTGGTCAGCGTGTTGAGCGGTATCGTGATCAGGACAAAGCTGATGCAGAAGGCGCGGAGCAGGATCATATATCTCTTTAAATTGCAAAGCACATCATTGAAACCGAGAAAGACAACCGTCCCCATATGCTTTTTCGTATGCAGCCAAAGACCTCTGCGCCTGTGATACCGTTCTCCCGTTTCTCCGCCCCGGATCGCTGTAATTGCCGATATGCGCTTCAGCTTACCGGTAAACAGGAGGCACATGCCGAGAACAAACAGAACAATCGCGGCGCTGCACAGCAGATAGAGGAAAAGACTTTCGGACACATCTCCCAGCACCATGTTTCTGCTGACCGTCGACATCATGAACCTCCCCACCGGAATGCTTCCCGCAAAACCGATGAGAGCGCCTGCCGAAACAATCGCAAGATATTTGACGAGATAGATTTTGCGGATGGAGAAATTACGCATACCGAGCGCCTTCATAAGACCGATCTCCTGATAGTTCTCCTCCAGTGTAAACACGATGGAAAAGCGCAAAATTAAAAGAGAGATCAGAATCAGACAGACACCGATGGCAATCAGAATACCCGCAAAGATCATGTCAAAAACATACAAAAATGCATACATATTTTTCGTGATGACATACACCAGTGTTTGAAATTCCTGTTTCTCCAAAGACTCACGCGTATCCTTCTCCCTCTCGCTGCTCATGAAAATCGATACGAATCTGTCCGCGTCACTGCCTGCGGTCATTTTTTCATAATCACTCTCACAAAAGCGGATACAGCCGACATCGATCATATTGTTGCCGTACAGGATATCCTTGCATTCTACGACCGTGTATGTATAATCGCTTCCTGCAAAGTGGATTTTGAGTGTATCTCCCGCCCTTATATGATTTTGATCGAGAAGAATCGCAGGCAGCGCTGCCTGCCCGGGCTTTAGCACCAGCTCCTCCCCCTTTGTATCCAGAGGTTTTGTGAGACTGCCGCCTGTATGCCCCAGAAACAACGACTTCCCCTCCGCTTCCATCAGCTGCTCCCCCTCGGCTCCGACGCAGATCACATCCTTCCGGGCAATCGTACACAGCTCCTCCACACTAAACCGGGTCACCTCATCTCTGCCCTCCAGCCAGCTTAGCGCCTGATCTCTCTCCGCATCCATGATAAACAGTCCGACATTCCCGGCATCTGCGCACTGCATATAATAGTTCACGCCGCCCAGCACCGTATGAATATTGCCGACACTGCTTGCCAGAAACATCGTCGAGAGGATGAAGAAAAACAGGACGATCAGATTCACTCCCTTTTGCTTTTTCAGTTCCTTTTTCATAATTTCAAACCACATAAATTTCTCCTTTTGCCTCCCGTATCCTTTGTTGTGGTCAGTATAAACGAAAGTTTCTTAAAAAATCCTTAAATAAAATAATTTTGGCAGATGTTTTGAAAATGATTCTCAATAAGCAACCGGCTATATTGACGAAGCCCGTTTTTCTGCCTATAATCGCTGATGAAGAGAATTATTATAATAAGGTATCGATTCCAATTATGATTTATTTATAATTCATGTCACAGAATCGATTTCCCTGTTTTTACAGGATAATTTTACAGAATCGTTTTACAGGATAGAAGGAGGAACTTATGTCGGAACAAAAATTTTTGGAAATCAGCAACGTACATAAAGCATACGGAACCGGCGACACACGGCAGGAGGTACTTCGCGGAATGGACTTTTCCGTGGCAAAAGGGGAATTTTGTGTGCTGCTCGGACCGTCGGGGTCGGGCAAATCCACCCTGCTCAACATTATCGGCGGAATCGACAGCGCTGACGAGGGCTATATCTCGATCGGCGGCGACAAGCTGCGCGATATGGACGAGAGGGCACTGACGCAGTACCGCCGCAAGCACCTCGGCTATGTGTTTCAGCTCTATAATCTGATTCCGAACCTGACGGTAAAGGAAAACATCGAGGTCGGCGCTTATCTTTCCGATCATCCGCTGGAAATCGATGAGCTGCTCAAAACGCTCGGTCTGTATGAGCACCGCCACAAGCTGCCGAACCAGCTCTCCGGCGGACAGCAGCAGCGTACCTCAATCGGACGCGCAATCGTTAAAAATCCGGACATTCTGCTTTGCGACGAGCCGACCGGTGCACTGGACTACAATACCTCAAAGGAGATCCTGAAGCTGATCGAGGAGGTCAATCAGAAATACGGCAATACCGTCATCATGGTAACGCACAACGAGGCAATCCAGCACATGGCAGACCATGTGATCAAGCTGCGCGACGGTGTCTGCCGCAAGAACATCATCAACACAAACAAGATCAGTGCAACGGAACTGGAATGGTAGGAGGACATTATGAAAAACCCTTTACATAAACGGATACCGCGTGAGATGAAAAGCGAGTGGAAAAAGTATCTGGTACTGTTTCTGCTGCTGACGCTCACGATCGGTTTTGTCTCGGGCATGTTCGTCGCCAACGACAGTATGGAAAAGGCGGCGCTTGATGCCTACGAAAAATACGATATCGAGGATGGTCACTTTGAGCTGAAGGACAAAGCGACAGAGACACTGTTAGGCTGCTTTGAGTCGGAGGGCATCCGAATCTATCCGCAGTTTTACAAAGACTTTGACGAGGATTTTGATCAGGACGGAACGGTTGATGCGACCGTCCGCGTATTTGCCGAGAGGAAGAAGATTAACCGCCTCTGCCTGATGGAAGGTGCGTTCCCATCCGGCACAGATGAAATCGTCATCGACCGCATGCATGCCGACAACCACGGTATTCAGGTCGGCGACACGATCCTTTTAGACGATACGCGGATGAAGGTGAGCGGTCTTGTCGCCCTGTCCGATTACAGCACGCTTTACGAGGACAATACGGACACGATGTTCGACGCACTGACGTTCAATATCGGCGTTGTCACGCAGGAAGGCTACGATGCACTGAAGTCAAAGGAGATATATCAGTATGCGTTCACCTATGACGATGAGCCGGCGAATGATGCCGAGCAGAAGGAGGTCTCCGATGAGCTTGTCAAAAAGCTTGCCGTTTTGGCTGCCACGGGCGGTATGACGGATGACACCGACGAGGCGGAGGAGCTCAAGGAGGATATCGACAGCTGGACAGAGACGATCGAGGAGGCACAGGAAAAGGGTGAGGAGCTGTTCGCTGCACAGCAGGAGCTTGCAGAAATGTCTCCCGAGGAGCAGCTTGCGGGCATGGAGGAGCTGACCCGGATGTCGGAGGAGCTCGAATCGCTCACGGAGCAGGCAAAGGATGCGGGTGAAAAGCTTAAGGCACTCGAAAAATATGAGGATCACATCAACGAGCTGACGGATTTTGTACCGGAATACGCCAATCAGGCGATTCATTTTGCACCGGATGACATGGGCTCGGATAAGACAATGGGCGAATATCTGATGCTGATTCTCGTCGTTGTGCTGGCATTCATCTTTGCAATCACGGCGAGCAACACGATCACGACGGAAGCAGCCGTCATCGGTACGCTCCGCTCCTCCGGCTACACGCGCGGAGAGCTGCTCAGACACTATGTCACGCTCCCGATCATCGTAACGCTCCTTGCGGCTGCCATCGGCAATCTGCTCGGCTATGGGGTGTTTAAGGATGTCGTTGTCTCGATGTATTATAACTCGTACTCGCTTCCAACCTATGTGACGCTGTGGAATGCGGATGCGTTTGTCAAGACGACGGTCTGGCCGGTTCTTCTCATGCTGGTCATCAATATTGCGGTCGTCTACCGGAAGCTTCGGATTGCACCGCTCAAATTTTTAAGGCGGGATTTGAGCACCTCAAAGCGGAAGAAAGCCGTGCGGCTGCCGAAGTGGGGCTTTTTGCGAAGGTTCCGGCTCAGGATTCTGTTCCAGAACATATCCGGCTACCTTGTGCTGTTTGTCGGAATCTTTTTTGTCATGATACTTCTGACCTTTGCCATCGGACTTCCGGCAACGCTCAGCCACTATCAGGACAATGCGACGGAATATATGATTGCAGATTATCAGTATCTGCTTAAGGCGACGGAGGATGACGACGGAGAGGAACTGACAACGGCGGAGAAAAGCGCCGAGAAATACAGCGCCCTGTCCCTCGAGACGACAGAGGGCGTCCGGGTCGGCGAGGTAGTGACGGTCTACGGCTATATGGAAGGCAGCAAATACTTCTCAATTGGCAAAGAGCTTGCGGACAATGAGGTTTTGGCATCCAGCGCCTTTGCGGGCAAATTTTCCCTCTCAGCGGGTGAGAGCATCACATTGAAGGAACAATATACCGATACTACCTACACGCTGAATGTCGTCGGCATCTACGATTATCCGGGCGGCATTGCGGTATTTATGCCAAACGATCATTTTAACAGGCTGTTTGATTTGGATGAGGGCAGCTTTACCGGATACCTTTCCGAAAAGGAGATCACGGATATTGACGAGCGTTACATTCTCGCCACCGTAACCGTCGATGACATCCTCAAGATAGCAAAGCAGCTCGATCACTCGATGGGAGGCTATATGACCTATTTCAGCGTCGTGTGTATGTTCTCCGCCATGCTCATCATCTATCTGCTGACAAAGCTGATTATCGAAAAAAATGCCGCATCCATCTCTATGGTCAAGGTGCTCGGCTACGAGAACCGGGAAATCAGCGGTCTGTATGTACGGCTCACAACGATTGTCGTCCTTGTATCGTCGGTCATTGCGGCTTTTCTCGGAAAAGCCAGCCTTGCCGTGCTGTGGGCGTATATTATGTATGATTTGAGCGGCTGGTTTGAGTTCTATACCGGAGCGAAAGAAATTGTCACGATGGTTGTTATGGTGCTGATCTCCTATGCGGTCGTCGCACTCATCGATATGCGCCGCATCCGTCGGATTCCGATGACGGATGCACTTAAGAATGTTGAGTAAAAGAAAAGGGAAGGGGGCTGCCGAAAGCTATGGGCAGCCCTTATCCTTACCCCTCAAGATCATAGTATGCCGTATTCAGAGCCACATACAGCTTCGCCAATTCATACCTCGCCTTTTCCAGCAGGACTTTCTCCTCTGTCAGCTCAAGCTCCGTGATTTCTCCCTCTCCATATAGCAGCGCTTTCATTTTGAGTCGCTCCTCCAGCGACGCGATCTCCGCTTTTTCTGCATCGATCTGTGCCTGCGCATTCCGGAAATCTGTCATAGAACGAAGAATCTCCATATCATCCTGCTCCGGATTCTTTTCCATGTAATACGCCCTGTCGTGAATGGTTCTGCTCTCCTCTATCAAAATATGCCCTAATTCCGGCGCTTTCTCCTCGATATAGCTTGTGCAGTATTCCTTCTCGTTGTTTAAAACCGTGATCTCCGCATTGCAGGATGCCATTTGCGCCTCGCACTCCTTCACATCGGAAGGAGTCGCTTCGCCGAGCTGATACAGCTGCTCATATGCCGTTTTCTTTTTGCTCACAAATTCGGAGTATGCTTCCAAATATTGGTCCTCATAGGAATACAGATACAGATTCATGTAACACGAAACCGCATTCTCGTATACCACAGCGGCGTTTTGCGCTTCAATCTGCTCGCGAAGCTGCGCTGCCGGAGAAAGGATATTTTGCGATACGGTATTTTGCGATGCCGTATTCACCGCGCTCTGCTCTGTCTGCGCATTCTTTTCACCGGCACTTGCACCCGCCCGGCTCAATACAACAGCCGCAAGCGCCGACAGGAGAAGCAGCACGATCCTTTGTCTCTTCGTATTTTTGTTCATGTAGTAACTCCTTATCTGACGTTCAAGCTGTTATCGAGCGCTTCCGCTAACGGCTCAAGGAAAAATGCAATCACTCTTTTTTGATCCGTCTTTACCTCAATGCTGCACTGCATACCGGTGGAAATCTCCATATTTTCTGCATGGATGCCGTCGAGCAAAATATTTGCCTTATAAATCTTTTCCCTCTGTTCATTCTCGATTGCATCCGGGCTGATATACAAAACCGTTCCGTTTAGCTTTCCGTACTTCTGATAATCATAGGTGTCTATTTTTACATCCGCATTCTGCCCGACCTCGACAAAACCGATATCATTGTTTTTGATCTCTGCTTCGACGATCAGCTGATCCGTATCCGGGAGAATTTCCGCAACGACCTGTGTGGGACATACGACTGCTCCTGCCTTGTCAATATATACCTCCTTCACGACGCCGTCATAAAGTGCGACAATATCCTTGTTTTCATATTCATAATACAGCTGCCTTACCGTAACGCCGTGCTGTTTGAGCTCCTTTACATATTGCTCCTTCATTTCCAGAAGCTTGTTTTTCCTCTGCGCTTTGGCATGCTCCAGATTCAGCAGCGCCGTGTCATAATTGCTCTTTGCAAGCTCTATCGTTTTGACCTGGTTCTCATAATCGGAGTCAGCCTCGCTCACCTGATAATCCAGAGAGAGCTCCTCGCTGTAATCCGACAGGGATTGCTTTCCAAGCTCAATCTCCTTTATTTCCAGCTGTGCCTTTGCGTTATCCCGCTCCTGAACCTTTGCTTCCCACTCGGCTCTCGTCTTTGCACCCGCCTCATACAATCGCTCGTATTTATCGGCTTCCTTTTCCAGATATTCATAGCTTTCTTTTAGTCTTTGTACCTCAATCTCCTGCGCACTTCCAAGCTTTTGCCCATCGCTTTGCAGTTCCTTCTCGCTGCCCAGATATTCCTGCCTTTTGGCATAAAGATCAAGTCCCTCCTGCGCCGTCTCATATTGGTTTTTTGCAGCTTCCGCCGCCGTCTCGTATTCCTTTACCGAGATTCCGTCCTGCTCGTTTAATGCGATCATAGAATCGATGACTTCCCTCTGCTGCGGGCTGACATTTTGTTCCCGGTAGACCGCAAGGTCCTTCTGTGCCAGCATCCGGTCGAGCAGTTCTACCCGAAGCTCGGTCAGACCGATCTGATCCTCGCTATACTCAATATTGATTTTATCCAGCTCCTTGTCCATCGTATAAAGGACATCCCCTTTGTGAACAGTATCTCCTTCTTTTACATGGACACTCGTAATAATTCCGCTCTCGCTTGCCTGTATCTGCTGTGTGCCTTCCACCGATACGAGCTGTCCCCTTGCGGTCGCCACCTCATCCAGCTTGCCGATGCACGCCCACAGAACAAACGCTCCGATGACAAGAAAGATGAGCCATATGATCAGATTGCCGAGCGGCGCATTCGGTTTTTCCACAATTTCCAGCGCTTCGGGCAAAAACTCCGCTTTTAATTTTTTTACGCTTCTACTCTCTCTATCAAACATCCTACCTACCGATTTACCTGCTGCTGCAAAAGCAAATGATAATACAGTCCCTTCTTTTCCATCAAATTCCGGATGCTTCCGTACTCCGCAATGCTCCCCTTCTCGACGACCATGACGGCATCCGCATCCTTTAACGTGGACAGCCTGTGTGCAATGATAATTACCGTTCTGTTCTCGCAGATCTTTTTTAAATTTTTCTGAATCATGCTCTCCGACTCATAATCCAACGCCGAGGTCGCCTCATCAAAAATCAAAATTTTCGGATTCGTAAGAAGCGCTCTTGCAATCGCAATTCTCTGCTTCTGCCCACCCGAAAGACCGGTTCCCCTCTCGCCGACCATCGTATCATATCCCTCGCTCAGCTCGACGATAAATTCATGCGCTCCCGCGATCTTCGCCGCATTTATAATTTCCTCCATCGATGCCGCAGGATTTTGCAGCGCTATATTTTCCCGGATGCTCGCATGAAATAGAAAGCTCTCCTGTAAAACGACCCCGATCTGCCTTCTGAGCCATGCGGGATCGGCAAGCGACAGATCCATTCCGTCAATCATGATTCTTCCGGATTCCGGTATGTACAGTCTCTGAATCAGCTTGGAGATCGTACTCTTACCCGAACCGCTCCTTCCCACAATGCCGATGACTTTATTGGCGGGAATGCCGAAGCTCATATTTTTGATGACCTCGGATGCCTCCGGCCTATATCGGAAGCTCACCTTATCAAAAACAATATTTCCTGTCAGCCCCGGCAGCTTGGTCTTGCTTCCCTCGATATTCGGCTCTGTCTTGGCGTGAAAAATATCGCCCAATCTCTGAATGGACATGGAGGTCTGCTGGAACTCCTGCCACATCTGGACAAGGCGCATCACCGGCTGGCTGACTCTGCCCGACAGCATCCGGAAGGCTACCATCTGACCTACGGTCATGCTTCCGTCGATGACAAGCTTTGCACCAAAATATAGAATGATAATATCAAAGGTTTTTTGAATAAACTGTGCGATTGCTCCTGCCGTGCTTCCGAGCATCGTTGTCCGAAAGCTTGCCGTCGTGTAGTCTGCCAGCAGACCTTCCCATTTCTGCTGTACGGACGGCTCGACCGCAAACGATTTGATTGTCTGAACGCCGTTGACTGCCTCCACCAGATAAGACTGCTGGTCGGCACCTGCCTTGAATTTTTCATCCAGCCGATCCTTCAATAAGGGTGTGATCACCCATGTCACAAGCGCAAGAATCGGTATTGACAACAGAGTGATATTCGTCAGGATGATGCTGTAGAAATACATGATGATCAGATAGACGAGGATAAACAGGGCATCGAGCAGTGTGTTCATCGGTACACCCGTCAGAAATCTCCGAATGTTCTCCAGTTCCCTCACACGGGCAATCGTATCGCCCACCCTTCTCGATTCAAAGTATCTGAGCGGCAGTGCGAAAAGGTGTTTGAACAGCCGGCAGCTTAAGATCACATCAATCTTACTTGTCGTATGTGAAAATACATAATTTCTGGCAATCGAAAGCGCCGCCTCAAACACAGTGATAATAATCAGACCGACTGCCAGTACATCCAGCGTCGAGAGGCTGTTGTGCGTCAGTACCTTATCGATTACCGACTGCGTGATCATCGGTGAAAAGATTCCCAAAAGCTGCATTACGAACGCTGCGAGCAGCACCTGAAACAGCGGACCCTTGTACTTGACAATCGTCGGGATAAACCATTTGATTCCAAACCGCAGCTCCCGGTCCTGCAGCCGTCTCGGAACCAGCAGGATCGCATCCCCGCTGTATAGGGAGTCAAATTCTGCGCTTGGAATTACTTTGGGTGCGCTCTCCTGTGAAAAGGCGACCAGTACTTTATCCTCTGCCGCTCTGAGCAGTATGGCAAAGGAGCCGTCCCTGCATCGGATCATCGCCGGAAGGGCAAGCTCCTTTAAGTCTTCTCTTTTCACCTTGACATGCTTTGCCTTTAATTTGCTTTTCCTTGCAGCAATCAAGATGTCCTTGATATCTGCTTTTTGCGCATACAGATTCTGATAGTATCGGATGCGCTCCTCATCCATTGCAATTCCGTAATAGGCTGCGATCATGACAAGGCAGCTTAATCCGGAATCGCTTTTGTTTACTGCTTCCTCTTCCATCTTCCTTCTCTCTTAGATTGCTTCTTTCGTCCACCACTGGTTCACAAAATCGTCCACTCTTTCGTCCTTGCTTTGAACGGCATCCTCCCACATCATTCCGGTCGTATCCTCAAAGGATGCCATCGCCTGAATCATCAGCTCCAGCTTCGTATAATCCATCAGGCTTCCGTCGCTCGTTTTGAAGTATTCTACCCGATTGCCTTCATAGCCGAACTGGTCACTGATTAAAATACTGTCCTGTGAGCCGGCAACGGAAATCCGCAGATCATTGTATTCTTTACGGAAGATTAAATCTGCGCTGCCGATTCCATCACCGAATACGACGGTATCCTGCCCGTCTCCGAGCTCCCGGATTGTATCCTGTCCGTCTCCCGAAGCAAAGAGGTAAGTGTCATCTCCGAACCCGCCGCTCAGCGTATCGCTTCCTGCGCCGCCGACAAGGAGATCGTCTCCGAATCCGCCTTCCAGCTGATCGCTGCCGTCCCCGCCATACAGGATATCATTTACGTCTCCACCGTCAAGATAATCGTCGCCTTCCTCTCCGTAGAGCACATCGTTGCCGCTTCCTGCCCAGATCGTATCGTTTCCGCCTCCTGCATGGAACGTCTCGTTCTCATCGTACCCGAACGACGCACTGTGTCCGGTGAGCTGATCACCCTCCTCGGTTCCCGTTACGGTGCTCAGTATCTGCTTCATCGTCCCGGTATCCCAAACCGTTCCGTCCGCAAACTGCACTCGCCTTATCGCATTTGTTCCGCTGTTATCCCAAAAGGCAT
>JAFUZE010000214.1 GCA_017476765.1 Lachnospiraceae bacterium | reverse complement strand
GAAAGACCAGCAGCACGCCGAGGCTGTAGATATCGGTGCGGATGCTCGTCTGCTGATACCCGAACTGCTCCGGTGCCGCCGTTTCCACCGTCCCGATAAAAACCGTGTCCCGCTGACTTGTGATCTTATATTCCCTGACCGTATCCAGATCAATCATATGAAAGCTTTTCTTTCCGTTCTTTTCAGAGATCAGAATATTGTCCGGCTTGATATCCCGGTGAATGAGCGGCGGATTTTGCTGATGCAGTACTTTTATCGTCTCACAGACAGGTATAAGAATATCGATCGCCTCTTTCACGGAGCAGGGACCATGCTCTTCCAGATAGGAGGATAACGTCACACCGTTCATATATTCACGGATCAGATACTCTCTGCCTTCCTCCTGAAAATAGGCGTATACCTTGGGAAAGCAGGACAAATTCTGCCCCTCCGGATTTTCGGTCAGCCGCATCAGGTATTGGTATTCTGCCTCCAAAAGCATTCCCTTATCAGACTGCCGGCACTTACAGATACATCGCTTTTTATCATCTTTTCCTTCCAGAAGAAAGACGCTTTTGGATGCGGAATAGGATAAGGTGGATAGAACCTTATATTCATCCGTAATTGTTTCAGGCAGCTGCTCCGGCTCATAAATCTCATCCAGCATAGCAAGAAGCTGCTTCTTTTGCGAGCTGTTTTGCTCCCGGTATTTTCGCTTCTTTTGTTTTTGCTTATCAGAAAATTTCTTTTTTGTTTGCTTTTTTTTCATAATTGAATCAGATTTTTTTCTCCTATTTCTTCCAGAAAACTGTCCGTCTCAGTCAGCTCCATGTCTTTGGACAGACAGCATAAAATGGCGGCATCTCTTCTGACTTTTGGGTACAAAGCTGCGAAGCCGCCGTGAATGAGCAGATGCTGCATCTCATCCACGTCACAATGAAGCGCATATCCTATGCGTATCAGTACGTCTCTGGACGGATGGCGCTCACCGGAAAGAATCTGGTAGACGTAGCTTTTACTCATCAAAGATGCCGTAACGATGGATGAGGCCGATTTCCCTTTCTTTTCCAGCAGCTTTAGAAGATATTCCTGCAGTGACAGCTCCTCGAAGGACTCTTTTTGTATGCGTTTTTCGAAATCCTTCGGGCAGTCCTGAATCATTCGCAGAAGTTCTGTGGTCTTTGTTTTTGATATTTTCATGACATCTCCCATTTTAAAACCTGTGCCGTTTTCATTTGAGGTATATCATATACACAAAAAAGAATAATTGTCAAGCACGCTGATGCGCTTGACAAAGCTTGGATGGTAGCAAGTAATGGGAAAAAAGAGGAACAAGGAAAACTTTACGATTTAAGAAATTCTTTAATATTTGCTTTTAGAATGAGGCATGTAATATATAAGTTACGGAACGGAACATACAGAATTGAAATATACACAATAGGAAAATCCGGTGGAGGAAGATCACTATGGCTGAGATCATTATCGATGTACAAAATCTCGAAAAGCAATATATGAAGCAGAAGGCGGTACGGCATGCCTCCTTTCAGATCAGGGAAGGAATGATCTGCGGTCTGATCGGTCCGAACGGTGCCGGAAAGACAACGATCATGAAAATGCTCGGAGGGCTTGTCCTTCCTACCGGTGGCAGTATTTCCCTCTACGGGAATGAGACGGAGAGGGGACTGGCGAAGGCGCGCAGCCGTATGAGCTTCATGATTGAGACACCGTATGCAAAGGAAAAGATGTCTGCAAGGGAAAACCTGGAAAAGCAGCGCATCCAGAAAGGAATACCGGACAAAAAGCGGGTGGATGAGGTGCTTGCACTGGCAGGACTTGCCGATACGGGAAAAAAGCCGGTCAAAAATTTTTCGCTCGGCATGCGCCAGAGGCTCGGAATCGCCAATGCCCTTTTGGTGAAGCCGGAGGTCATGATACTCGACGAGCCGATCAACGGACTCGATCCGCAGGGAATCGTGGAGATTCGTGAGCTTCTGTTAAAGCTGAATCAGGAGGAGCACATCACGATTGTCATTTCCTCCCACATTTTGAGTGAGCTCTCACTTTTGTGCACCGACTATTTGTTCATCAACCACGGAGAGCTTTTAAAGGCGGTATCGAACGAGGAGCTTCATCAGATTTGCCGCAGGTATTATCACATCCACACGGACAATGACCCGATGGCCCTGGCCATCCTGCAGCAGCAGTTAGGAATCGAGGCGTTTGAAGTGGAGGAGGACGGAAGTCTCAGGCTGTATGAGAGGCTTGATGAGCTGCGCCTGATTTCCAAGACGCTCTCCGATCACGGAGTGATTCCGCTCACGCTGCACATCAGCGAGGTCAATCTGGAGCAGTATTATATGGATATGATAGGCGGTGAATGATATGTGGAACATTATGAAAGCGCAAAACTATCAGCTAAAGCGAGATAATCTGCTCTACTATCTTTTGGCAGCAGGGCTCGCCGCGTTGCTTCTGCCGTTTTTCTTTCAGGATGCGCAGGTGCCGGCTGAGCTGACGGCAGGCAGCTATCTGGTGCAGATGGGAGAGCTGTTTCCTTTCTTCTTCGTCGTGATCAGCCTTCTCCTGACCTGTAGAATCTGCGGATGGGATTATAACGATAAAACGATCAATTATGAGATTTTGTCGGGACATGCGAGAGGAGAAATCTACTGGGGACGGGCACTTGTGAGTCTGCTCTGGTCGGCGGGGACTTGTGCCGGATTCAGCCTGCTCCCGGTTTTGCTTCTGACTGCCTTAAACGGCTGGGGCGTCAGCATGGATATGGGAAATGTCATGCGCAGATATGCGCTCATGCTCTTTCCGATTCTCAGGCTGGTGTGCGAGTTTGTTCTGCTCACCTTCCTTCTTCAAAATTGTTATGTGGCGATGATAATCGGGTGGGTGCTGTATGAGACGACCGCAATCGTTTTGATGATTGCAGAGGAGACGGCGGAGGTTCGGCTTACCAGCCAGTTTGCATACACGAACATGAACCGGCTGTTTGATTTCACCCACGGGAAGCTGGACTATGTAAACGGCAAGGATGTCATCGTGTACAGCACGGCAATCGATGCGCCGATGGTGCTCGGAACAATCGGGACTTCGCTTTTAGTCTCGGCAATCTGTCTGCTGGCAGGATATCTCGTCTATAAGAGAAGTGACCAGAATTGAAAATACCGGGTTTGGTATGAATAAAAGCCCTGTGTGAGGTGTGATATGTGGAATGTAATGAAAGCACAGCTTTATCAATTAAAAAAGGATCGTCTTGTCATCGCAGTATTCCTTTTGGTTCCGGTTTTGCAGCTGACCAATGCGTTCGGGGAGGTGCTCGATGTCGGCGGCATGACCGGAAGTGAATTTGTCGCATCGATCGGAGCCTTTCCGGAGTTTCTTTCCTTTCTGTTTGTGGGAACCCTCGTCGGAGAGGTGGCAGGCAGGGATTTT
>JAFUZE010000020.1 GCA_017476765.1 Lachnospiraceae bacterium | reverse complement strand
TCACAGATGACCTTTTATCAATGTATAGGGATAGTCTACCCTTTTGGGGGCAACTCCCCGACATAACGAGGCACTATGAGTGGATTCAAGACTATGGATATGTGCTAAATAGTAAGCGCACAATTCCGTGAATAATTTAGGCTACAGTAGCTTGAATTGGAAATTGGTATATAACATTATGATGCGATTGAAAAAATGCTATATAAAATCGATTATAGGGGTATCAACGTGTAGGATAAGGGACTGGAAGGAAATGATAAGATAATATAAAAATAGCATATTGAATTTTCGGAATGGAAGTTCCTTTATGACAACATGTGCTGGAATAAAAATAATAAATCGAATAGCCTGTAGCATTCTGCTGTAGGAATAACATGAAGGGGGAAATTTAGATAATGTATTATGATGAGGAAAATTTTCTGATGTTGTCTGGCATACAACATTATACATTTTGCAAACGTCAGTGGGCGTTAATACATATTGAACAGCAGTGGGCGGATAATTACCTGACTGTGGATGGCAATTTTATGCATGCAAATGTCCACGAAAGTACACAATTTGAAAAAAGAAACAAAGTGCTGATTTCAAGAGGCTTGGCAATCCATTCTTACGAGCTGGGACTTAGCGGTATATGTGATGTGGTGGAATTTCATGAATGTGAAAACGGAATACCTCTCAAGAATAGAGAAGGGAAATATGAAATTGTACCGATTGAATATAAGCGAGGAAGACCTAAGGAAAATGATGCGGATAAAATGCAGTTGGTTGCTCAAGCAATGTGCTTAGAAGAAATGTTTTGCTGTACGATTGCAAAAGGATATCTATTCTACGGAGAGACAAAAAGAAGGATGGAAGTCGGTATCGATGACGAACAAAGACAGCTTGTTCGGAAAATAGTGGAAGAAATGCACCGGTTATACGAGAGAGGAACAAATCCAAAGGCTAAACCAAATAAAATGTGCAGAGCCTGTTCGTTGGTGGAAAAATGTCTGCCCAGATCCGCAAAGAAAAAGGTTAAAGATTATATTGATGAGAGGATAGGGGAATGAAACGATTACTAAATACTCTATATATCGTGAATGAGATGAATTATTTATCTTTAGACGGTGAAAATGTAGTAGTAAAAAATGAAGGGAAGGAAGTGGGGAGAGTACCACTGCATAATCTGGAGGCGATTGTGTGTATGAATTATGTGGGAGCAAGTCCGGCATTGATGGGAAAATGCGCCCAATATAATATCGGGTTATCCTTTGTAAAACCTACGGGACAATTTATGGCAAGAGTGTCCGGACCGGCATATGGCAATATTTTATTGCGTAAACGATTGTATCAGTTGACGGAGCAAAAGGAACAGGCGCTCGAATATTCCAGAAACTTTATATTGGGAAAGTTATACAATTCGAGAGGTGTGATTCAGCGTGCAATGCGGGATTACGCAATGAGGTTGGATTGTGACAAATTAAAGAACGTATCTGAAAATATTTACGAGCAAATTGCACAGGTGAAAAAAGCTGAATCCATTGATGAGATTAGAGGTTATGAGGGAGAAGCGGCAAAATGGTATTTTTCCGTATTTGACGATTTGATTTTACAGCAGAAGGAGAATTTTTCTTTTCATGGAAGGTCAAGGAGACCACCGCTGGACGAAGTCAATGCGATGCTGTCATTTGCATACACGCTTTTGGAGAGTATGTGTTGCGCAGCCCTTGAGACGGTCGGATTGGATCCGTATGCTGGTTTTATGCATACAGACCGCCCCGGACGCCATTCTTTGGCTTTGGATGTGATGGAAG
Source organism: Lachnospiraceae bacterium (assembly GCA_017476765.1). GTDB lineage: Bacteria > Bacillota > Clostridia > Lachnospirales > Lachnospiraceae > JAFUZE01. The sequence continues at coordinate 7,805 of JAFUZE010000020.1, read as the reverse complement.
AGCTGAGAGCAGTATTTGCAGACCGTTTTGTATTATCTTTGATTAACAAAAAGGAAATCAAGGGAAAAGATTTCCAAAGAAAAGAAGATGGGGCTGTGCTGATGAATGAAAGTGCAAGAAGTAAGTTTATAACGGCGTGGCAGCGTAAAAAACAAGAACAAATTTTGCATCCGTATTTGGAGGAGAAAATAGAATGGGGAATGGTTCCATATGTGCAGGCACTGTTATTAGCACGGGCAATTCGTGGTGATATCGATGGCTATCCACCATTTTTTTGGAAATGACAGAATGGAGATGATAAGATGTTAGTTGTGATTACTTACGATGTAAATACGGAAACCGGTGAGGGAAAGAAACGCTTGCGTAAAGTTGCCAAACAGTGTGTAAATTATGGGCAAAGAGTGCAAAATTCGGTATTTGAATGTTTTTTAGATGCTGCACAATATCGACTCATAAAGGGAAAACTGGAAAGCATCATTGACAAGGACAAAGATAGCCTCTGCTTTTATATGATAGGAAATCATTACGAGAACAAGAGGGAACGAATAGGAAAGATGAGAGACTACTCCGTAGATGATGCGCTGATCTTTTAACGTTTATGAAGGAAAAAAGCATTCCTCCTGCTTCCCATCTGTGTTATAATCAATTATTATGTCAGATAAAAAGTAAAAATGCAGATTTGAGGAGCAGATGATGAGTCCGATATCAAAAGAGGCGGTGAGTAATAAAAAAAGAAGTTGTGGCTTCTGTCATAAAGGCGGCTTTGTGAATCGTTCATCCGAGATCAATATGGGCCAAGTTTTCAAGCTGTTTGCACCGGATACAAGGACAAAGGTCATCTAAGGAGGTATGATATGGGGAAAGAACTTATTGACAGTCTCCAACATGAGATCGTGTTGTATCAGATAGAGAATACAAATGTATGTGTCAGTGTTGCTTATAAGGATGAGACTTTTTGGATGACACAAAAGGCGATGGCAGAGTTGTTTGATGTGAATGTACCTGCTGTTTCTAAGCATTTGGCAAACATTTACGAAGAGGATGAATTAGATAAAGCGTCAACTATTTCCAAAATGGAAACAGTTCAAAATGAGGGGAATCGAACGGTCAAGCGAAAAGTGGATTTCTACAACCTTGATGCCATCATCGCAGTTGGTTATCGTGTAAATTCAAAAAAGGCGACCAGATTTCGCCAATGGGCAACCAAGACCTTAAAAGAATACATAACCAAGGGCTTCGTCCTGAATGATGAGATGTTGAAGAATGGAAAGCCATTTGGCAAGGATTACTTTGATGAACTTCTTGAGCGGATTCGTGAGATTCGTGCGAGTGAGAGAAGGGCATACCAGAAGATTACAGATGTCTTTGAACAGTGCAGCTATGATTATGACAAGGACAGCGAGATTACAAAGAATTTCTATGCTTTCGTTCAAAATAAACTGCACTATGCTGTGACAGGGCAGACAGCGGCAGAGATAATCTTTGACAGGGCTGATGCAAACAAGTCCACGATGGGGCTGACGACTTGGAAAGATGCCCCGGATGGGAAGATTTATAAAAGGGATATCGGTATTGCGAAGAATTATCTCAATGAAAAGGAGATGTCCCGATTGAATCGTCTGGTAACCATGTTCATTGATTATGCGGAACTGATGGCGGAAGATGAAGTCCTGATGGGTATGCAGGATTGGATAGAGCAGACGGACATTTTTCTGAAAAACAATCGCCGTAATGTGCTTCATGGAAAGAGAAACATCTCCCATGAGCAGGCGATAGAGAAGGCAAAGAAAGAATACGAAGTATTTCGTGTGCGTCAGGATGAGGAGTATATTTCCGAGTTTGATAGGCAGACAGAAAAATACTTCAAAGGCGAGTGATTTAACAATATACTTTGTCATTTTCCCAAATCAGCAAAAAGTTCATCCATATCGGTATAACCCGTTACGGATGAATCCTGTGCAATCCTTTCTGCCTCGAGCATGGCTGAGACGGTTTCCTGATTAGGGGTATCTGTTGTGATCTTGAAAGGGATACCGCCCTCCCGCAGTGATTGGCGTACAAACCCCATCTGTGTTATAATCAATTATTATGTCAGATAAAAAGTAAAAATGCAGATTTGAGGAGCAGATGATGAATCCGATATGTAAGGATATTTTTTTGGCAATTCATGAAGGGAAATGGGTCAGTATCGAGTACCGCAACAAGGAAGGACAGCTGACCAAGTATTGGATCGGGATTAAGGACCTGGATGCCAAGCAGAGAATGCTGAAGGTTGACGGACTGCATCTGGGACACTTGGGTATTATCGAGCTTGATATTTTCATTGATTCCATTCAGGCTTCAACGCTGCTAGACGGTACATATTTCCCTAAGAATGAGGGGCTCCTTAAGAAAATCCGCGAAAATCCGGAAGCGTACAAGGAACTTTTTCATCAGGTCACCAATTTAAGGATTCTGAATTATCTGGCGGATTGCAGCAGGATGGATGTAGTTCCGTACCGCACGGAATTTACCCTGCTTGATCATATGGACGAGGATACGCTTGTCAGAGACGATGGAACCGGCTATTCCTATCCGCTTACCGACAGTCAGTTTCAGACCCTGATTGAGTATTTCCGGAAAAAAGCAAACAGAAAGGTCGGGCATATTTGGGTGAAATCCCTGGCGCTCAACGTACTCAGCATCCATACAAAGGACGGTCTGTATGTACTGGCATACCGGAAGCTCGATTTGGATATCGAGAGGCGGACACTGCGTGCCGGAGAGGAAATCCACATCTGCAAGGAGTTTTATGTGGATGGGACAAGGCAGAGTATACGCCGTTATCTGGATGCGGATGATTTTGAGCTTCTGGATCATTTTGAGGAAAATCAGGAGCTGATTAAGGATCGCCTCCTTGTGGACAGTAAAAAGGCGCTCGGTGTGGACGACCTTCCCTATGTGATCGCGCTCGGTTACCAGCCGCATGTGAATCTGAAGGAGGAGTATGAGGAAATTCTGAGAATGTATGACGAAGGGGAAGTGACGGTGCCGATCTCTGCATTTTTCGGGGAACTGACGAAAAGACCGGACAGACGGAAGGTTTATCCTCTGGCGCTTTACAACCGTAACGTGAATTTAGATCAGCTCCTTGCCGTGCATAATGCGATGAAGTACCCGCTTACCTATGTGCAGGGACCGCCGGGAACCGGCAAGACAAACACGATCATCAACACCATTCTGACCGCTTTTTTTAACGAAAAAACGGTTCTGTTTTGCTCCTACAACAATCACCCGATTGACAGCGTGTTTCAAAAGCTGTCAGAGATGAAGTACCGTGACCGGACGATTCCGTTCCCGATTCTCCGGCTCGGAAACGACGGGAAGGTAAAAGAGGCGCTTTTGGAAATGAGAAGACTTCATGAGGTTGTGCAGAGCATCTCCATTTTTGACAAGACTCTTTTGAAACGCAAAAATCAGGAGGTGGAGAGGAAGGAGCGGATCACCGAGCTTCTCATGCGTCATGAGGCAAAGCTGGAGCTGGAGGACAGGAAGGACGCCATCGAAAGGCTTTGTTCCTCGAATAACCGGCACTTCTCCTTTTATTCTGATTTATACGGCAGGCAGTTAAGGCAGGTAAAGGATCGCCTGGATGAGCTCGGTGAGGTTCACATAGAAGAAGTCCTGCCGCTTCTGGAGCATGAGGGCGATGAGATTTTGTCGTACCTTTACTATGTTTCGGCAAAATATATCAAACGTCTGGACGAACCGAAAAACGAAAAGCTCTTGGAAATTCTCTATATGGATTCCGGGGACGAGCAGGTGCGTGCCTTCAATCAATATCTGCAAAAGGGAGAGCATGTCAAACGGCTTCTCAAAATCTTTCCGGTGATCTGTTCCACCTGTATCTCGGCGCATAAAATCGGAGAGCCGGCAACCTATTTTGACATGACGGTCATGGACGAGGCGAGCCAATGCAATACGGCAATCAGTCTTGTGCCGATTATCCGGGGAAAAAATCTGATGCTCGTCGGCGATCCGCAGCAGCTCAGCCCGGTTATTGTGCTGGATGAGGCGGCAAATGCGGCGCTGAAAAAGACCTATCATGTCACGGATACATATGATTACATCAAAAATTCCGTGTACAAGGTGTTTCTGGCGGCAGACTCCGTGAGCGATGAGATTCTGCTCAGCCATCATTACCGCTGCCAGAAGGCGATTATCGATTTTAATAACCGCAAGTATTATAACGGGAAATTAAAAATTGACACGAAGAAGACCGTGGAGGAGCCGCTTGTCTATCTGGATATCACGGACAATGTTACAGACCGGAAAAATACGGCACCGAAGGAGATCGCCCAAATCATCAAATATGCAAAGAAGCATCGTGACAAGTCGATCGGGGTCATTACACCATTTGTCAATCAAAAAAGGCGGATTGAGGAGCGGCTGCAGAAGGAGGGGCTGGAGCATGTGACCTGCGGTACGGTGCATGCGTTTCAGGGAGACGAGAAGGATATTATCATGTTTTCGGTCAGCGTCACGGAGCAGACACATGGGAGAACCTATGATTGGCTCAAAAATAACAGGGAGCTGATCAATGTGGCGACATCGAGAGCAAAGGAGCAGTTGGTCGTTCTGTCCAGTGAAGCCTGTCTGGACCGGCTGTGCCATGACGGCGAGAAGGATGATCTTTCGGAGCTTGTCCGCTATGTCAAGGAAAACGGGAGATGTGAGGTCACGGCAAGAACAAATGAGTCCCGCGCGCTTGGGACAAAGCCGTACAGCACGAGGACGGAGACGGCATTTTTGGAAACGCTGAATCATGCGCTTGACAATGTGCTTGATTCCGAGACGAGGTGCAAGGTGGAAAAGGAGGTCGCAATCGCGCATGTCTTTCGGGAAAATACGTTTTACAACCGGCTCTTTTATACAGGAAGATTCGATTTTGTCGTCTATGCGGAGGGCTACGAGGGGCAGATGCTCCCGATTCTCGCCATTGAGCTTGACGGGAAGGAGCATGCGGATCAGGAGCTTGTCAGAGAGCGTGACCGGAAGAAAAATGAGATTTGCCGGCAAAACGGCTTTGAACTGATCCGGGTGGATAATACATATGCGAGAAGATATCACTACATTAAGGAGATTTTAATTGATTTCTTTCAAAAGAGGCGGTGAGTAAAAAACACACGCCTTTTTTAAATTTGTGAAGATCAATGACCGGAAGCTTCGTTATATTAAATGAGAGCAGCAAGGGAGGTGGAAAAGATCGATTCACAAGAGAATGAAACGTTAAGGCGCCTGATCGAGAAGTACCGGAATCTGATTTTTTCTATTTGCCTGAAGCTGACGGGTGATTATTTTGCGGCGGAGGATCTGACGCAGGATACCTTCATCGCAGCATATATGCATTTGCAGGATTTTGACGGACAGGCGGAAAAAGCATGGCTTTGCCGCATTGCAAGCAACAAGTGTATCGATTATTTAAGAAGTGCGGGAAGGAGAGTGATGCCTGCCACGGAGGAGGAAATGCCGGAACGGGAATCGGCGGATCACAATGAACCTCTGACACTTTTCCTGAATCGTGAAGTAATGGAGGAATTGAAGGCGTGCTGCAAAGCCCTGCCGCCTCCCTATCGGGACATTGCGTGGATGCACTTTGTAGAAGGAAAGAAAGCGAAGGAAATTGCCGACCGCCAGGGGACGAATCTGAAAACAATCCAGACGCAGATTTATCGGGCAAAGGAGCGGTTAAAGAAATCTTACAGAAAGGAGCTGCTGGAGAAATGAAGGACAGTCATGTATATTTATCGGATGAGATGTTATGTAAACTGATGGCGGATATAGAAGAGCGGGAGCTTGTGGCTGCACCGCCCGATCTGGAGGAGCATATCTTTGAGCGGCTGGAGGCGGAATACACGGCAAGCGGAAAGGTGCACCCGGATGTGGTTTGCATGATAAACGGAGAAAAGCAGTCGGATGCGGGGTGCATGATAAATGAAGAAGAGCACCCGGATGCGGTTTGCATGATAAACGGAGAAAAGCACCCGAATGCGGAGGCAAGATACGATTTAGCAAGTGAAAAGCGTATGTTCAGAAGGTATTGCATACAGGTGATGGCATCCATTGCTGCGGCGATTGTAATCGTATTTACGATGCCGGCTCTGTGGAATCCTCCGGCAGCGGAGATCCCCTCGAAGGCGGAGGTCATTGCGAAGGGGGACTATGAAACGAAGAAAGACTATAAAACGAAAAAAGACTATAAAACAAAGAATGAGCTGATGGATGAACAGGGCATTTTATCGGATGTGTTTGGTGGTTCGCATATTTTCAGCAGTGATCATTCGCTCAATATTTTCAAGAGAAATTAGAAAACCAGGAGGTTGACAGGATGAAAAAGAATTCGGCTTTTACTTTTATTTGTTCCTTTTTGCCGGGAGCAGCGGAAATGTATATGGGCTTTATGAAGATGGGGGTCAGTCTGATGGCTTTATTTTTCTTAAGCATTTTTATTCCGTCTTATTTGCGAATTGAGGATATTTTTATTTGCTTTGCAGCACTGATCTGGTTTTACGGATTTTTTCACGCAAGAAATCTTGTGCACTATGAGGAAGAGCGGTTGCGGCAGTTGGAGGATCACTACATCTGGGAGGAATTTACGGATGGCGCAGCTTTTCCGATTCCGAGCCACAGCGTGCGCAAGTGGGGTGCAGCAATTTTGATCGTATGCGGAATCGCACTGCTTTGGCGGAATTTGATGGGCGTCATTTATGCCTTGATACCGGAACGCCTCTTTGAGAAGCTATGTCCGGTGGTTGATTCGGTGAATGAGCGCGTGCCGAGGGTTGTGATCGCCGTTCTTCTGATCGTGATCGGTGTGCGGCTGATTATGGGAAAGAAGGAAGAGATCGATCAGCAAAAAACTTTAAACGGCGATGCGCTTGAGCTGATTGCGGAAAAGAAGGAGGAAGCCGATGGAGAAGGAAAATAGTATTCGGACACACAGAGTCGGGACAATCACAACGGGATCGAGCATGATTGTATTTGGCATTTTGTTTTTGCTGCATCTTCTGGGAAATATCATCAGCTACAGGCTGATTTTTTCCTTGTGGCCGATCATGCTGATCGGGCTTGGAACAGAGCTTTTGATTTCCAATTTCAGAGCAAAGCAGATCATATATGATAAGGCGGCCGTGTTTCTTCTGATCGGCATGACATTTTTTGTGATGGCGATGGCGGCAGCGGATTTTTGCCTGCGGGCAGGCAATGTTTATAGTGGCAGCGGTTTGTGATTGTTTTTGTCGCCACAGAATAAAAATGCAAAACATATCAGTACAGAATATTGATGATGCTTGAAAGAACAAATATAGGGATCATGGATTGAACGGAGCGTACAGAGACTTCAGGGAATGTCACATTGCACCGGACTGAGGATGCACTCGAATTATTTCTGTTCCGTACCGGGACGCATTCTGACTTGTTTTGAAAATGCATAGTGTGCCGACATTCCTGTTTCCCCAAAAGAAATGCTGAATTTAGAAGATAGAAGTGCTATGAGATTGGGACTTTGCATTTATAAAAAAATATGATATAATTTTAATGTTAAAAACAAAAAAATATACAGAAGTAAAAATGATGAATGGGGGAATACAATGAACAGAGGAAAAAGAAGTCTTGCGCTTATATTATCACTGGGAATGTTACTGTCACAGGCGATTTCGGTTCGGGCTGCGGCGGAGAGTCTGCCGTCCGGCATATCCTGCGATGAAATAGGAACCGCGATTGAGGAGTTTGTGGAGGAGCATCAGGACACGACAGCGGGAATGGCG
>JAFUZE010000213.1 GCA_017476765.1 Lachnospiraceae bacterium | reverse complement strand
TGGAAAAAAAGGTCAGAATCAGCAAAACCGCAAAAAATACGATGGCGATCCGGCGTATTCTTCTTTTTCTCACAGTGTTTTTCTCTTCCATACCTGTATACTCCTGCTTCCCGCTTTTATTCTGCCTCTCCATGCAGCCCGCTTTCATTCTGCCGCCCTGCGCAGCACATCTTCATTCCGCCTTTGTCTCTCCGCACAGCACGCTTTCATTCTGCCGCCCTGCGCAGCACATCTTCCCCGGACTTCTCCCGCTACTTATCGAATCCCGCCATAGCAGGAAATGCCGTCCACCAAATAATCCTCTCCGTACAAAATCACAAGGATCGTCGGTATCATGTACAAAACCGCAACGGCAAATGCGAGGGAAATTTCTCCCGTGTTGATCGTTGACAGATACACAGATAAGGGGTACGCTTCCTTATCCGATAACATAATCAGCGGTTGTTCCACCATATTCCAGTAATCAATAAACAGCAGCATCGCTACGGATACCATTGCGTTTTTGCAAAGCGGCACGCATATTTTCGTAAAAATGCTCCACTCCCCTGCTCCGTCCAGCCTTGCCGCCTCTATGACGGATACCGGAATCCTTCGCATAAACTTCGTCAGCAAAAAGGTGCTGAAGGTAGAAAAAATACCCGGCAGAATAATTGCCCAATAGGTATTTAAGATTCCAAGCCTTGCTGCTACCAGATAGTTCGGAACCAAGCTCACCTGAAAGGGCATCATCATAAGAAGCGTATAGAGAAAGAACACGCCCTCTCTCCGTCTGCTGCGAAACCTGGTAAAGCTGTAGGCAGCCCCAAGAGACACTACGATCTGAAACGCCACAATCGGCACCGACAATATCACGGAATTCCAGAATTTCAGCAAATACTCCGGACTTAGGAGCAGCACGGTCTCATATTGCCTGAGGCTGACCTTGTCCGGAATGAATTTGAGATTGACCTCCTTCGACACATAACCGCCTGCTGCTTCCTCGTAGGTTCCATAGACATTTCCGTAATCCATGACGACCTCCTCCTCCTTCATAAAGGAATTGGTCATTGTCAGAACGATCGGCAGTGCAAAGGAGGATGCAAACAAGAGCACTATGACAAAGAGTACCGCTTTTTGTATGCCCCTTTTCCCGGAGCGCCAGGCAGTTCTTTTCTCCTGCACTTTGTCAGGCATTCTTTTCTTTGCTATATCCCTCGATTCGTCCTCACCTTCTCCCTATGTACTGACATCCACAAACAAGACCCTGTGACTGCTTTCAAAGACGTCACCCTTCCAAATCTCTCCCCAGCCTGCCTTCCAGCCAAAGCAGTGCCGTGACGACAATCGTCAGTCCGATCGACAGCAAAACAGCAGCCGTCGCAAGCTTTTGATAATCAAACGCCAGAAAGGTATTGTTCATAAAGTGCTGCAGCAGATACAGGGAAGCGCTCGGATGAGCCCCTGCCAGCAGATACACTTCTTTAAAAATCTTAAACGAACCGATGATCGCCATCAGACAGACAAATAAAATCGAGGGTGACAAATAGGGAAGCTTAATATACCAAAACTTCTGTGCGTCACTGCCCCCGTCAATCGTCGCCGCTTCCAGAAGCTCCCTCGGTACTTCGTTCAGTGCAGCCATGTAAATGATCATGTAATAACCGAGATTCTTCCACAAAAAGATTAAAAGTACAACAAGAAGCCCATAGCCGGAATTCATGAAATCAATTTTTCCATGCCCGAGCTTCAAGAAAAATCGATTGATTGTTCCGTTATAATAAAACAAAACCTGCCATACAAGCATGACCGAAGCGCTCGGAACCATGAGCGGGCTTAAAAAAATCGTGCGGAACAGACTTCTTCCCGGAATGTTCTTTTCCAGCACAACAGCCATGACAAGCGATAGCGTCACCGCAAGCGGAACGGACACGGCAGCAAAAAGTATTGTATTTTTCAGCGCTGTCAAAAATGCCTGATTGTGCAAAAGCTCGATGTAGTTGTTCCATCCGGCAAAGCTTCCTCCTACCGGTCTGTCCACAAAGGAATAATAAATGAGATAACCAAATGGAAGAATATAAAAAATCAGCACTCCGGCAAAGCTTCCCGCAAGAAAGCTGCTTTTTTCCATTCTCTTTTTCATGCTCACTCCTCTAAATACAGCGCCATTCTCTCCTCCAGATTTTTGGCACATTGCTCCTTCGAAATCTCTTTCGCAAAATACCGCCCCGTCTCCTCCGTAATCACATCCCACGCTTCCGCCTCTAATTGCGGCGGCATATACAGGTGATCCAGCAGCGTCCGAAACTCTGAAATCTGTCCCTGCGTCAGCGCACCTAATTCCACTTCATAGTCATCATAGCCTGCCACACCGTGATATGCCGGATGCTGTATTCCAAGCGAATCTACATATGGCTGTGTGGCAGACATAATGTTTATATACTCATCGATACAATCCTTCCTGACCGGAAAGAAAGACATCCGGCAATACTGCATCAGATATTCCTTACTCGTCAGATATTCCAAATATGCCCATGCTCCTTCCTTATGCTCCGACTGCTCTACAATCGCTGTTTCCATTCCATAACAGGAAAAAAAATTCCCCGGATTGTCATACGCCGGATAGCCCGGAAATGCAGGTTTTCCTCCGAACATCCTGTCATAAAACATGATATCCAAAAAATCCGATATCGTTTCTCCGACATAAACAACTTGTCCGTTTTGAACCTTCTGCGGCATAGACAACTCCTCATCCTCATCCGATACTGTCCCGAACGTTTCTGCCAGCTGCAGCAGCCTGAAAAAATCATCCTTCTGAAAGGAACAGTGACTTCCGTCAGGCGTGATAAAATGTTGCAAATTTGCCTGCATCAAATTTCGGAACATAGTAACAGTGTCCATACCATAGTATAATTCCATTCCTTCGTCCAGACCGCTCTGCATCTGTTGAATTGCTTCCAAAGAAGCTTGCTGCTCCCCGACCGTCTCGCGATCTCCCATGACCGCTTCTATGACAAAACCGGGTGTCCACGAATACAGCCGTCCCTGTTCATCGGTCAGCATCTGATACACAATCTCCTGCAAATCATCTTTTTTTATAACTGTCGAATTTGCAAGAAATGTATTTAAATCACATAAACTGCCCTGCTTTAAATAATGCTCCTTCGAAAGTCCCTCCATGCAGAGCAGGTCAACCATTCCCCCCTGCATCAAAGCCGCATTCAATTTGGATGCATCACCCTGATAGTCCTTAAACTCCACCTTGTATTCCGCACTAGTTTGATTAAAGCGATAGGCAGCGTCCTTCAGAAAGCTCGGAATTTGCAGCCCTGCCATTGTGATCACGACCTTGCTCTCCTCCTCCAAATCCCCCTCTTCTGCAACAGGGCATATCAGAAGCAGCTGTGTAGATCGCTCCCCCGCTTCGTCGTAACAGATCGCAGCATAGGCATTTTCGGATATCTCACAAAATCCTCCTCCGAGCTTTTCGGGATTCACACCTGTATCCTGCCAGTTTAACAGACACTTCGCCTTTCTCTGCCGTAAATTGACTCCGATGAGAGCCTCCTGCGTCATCTGTATATAATCCCACCTTACGCTTTCCACACAATTTCCTATACGGGATTTATTCCATTCCTCCTCTTCTCCTACCGGGTCCGCATATTTTTTCCTGCTCTGCTTGTCCAATGTTATTTCATAAACGGCAGTCGTTTTACCGTCAAAGTCCTCCACATAGATCTTTCCATCCTCCCCTTTAAAGCAGTCTCCGAACACACCATCGGTCTCAAGACTATGTACCATTTCTCCCGTCTCGTCAAAGATAAAAATCCTATTGACCCCAATACAATAGAAGCGATGCTCCTGATCCATCTTAAAAGAAACAATCGTATTATCTAATTGATTCACAAATTCGGTCACTGACTTGCGAAAGAGACAGGTGCCGTTTGTATCATAGGTTGCTATCGTATACTCCTCTTCTCTCTGCAGCAGCAATGCGAGCTCCTTCGAATCGATGCCTGTCAATTTCACCACACCTTCCCCTGAATCCAGGGAAATAGGCAGCTCTTCCGGTCTCTGATTCATCCAGCTATATTGATAAAAATGAAACCGGGAGTTTCCCTCTTCCGGCTCCTTTCCCATCATCAACGTATCAAAAAATATTTCTTCGTCCCCACTATACAGATGTGCAATCTCTTCCTTCATCTCCATCCCATCAAGCGGCAATGCGATGGCGGCATAATTCTTGCCCGGGAATTCCTCAAACTCAATCCTTTTACTGCCGCACCCTCCAAGCCATAGTACTATGACTGCTAACATACCCATCCACATATATCTGTATTTGCTCATATTCCGCACCCTCTTTACTTTTGCATTTACCCTGTATCACACTGCTTTTCATGTATACTAAACGAATTACATTTATTCACTATACAAAAGCAGGTGCCGCCATATAAGACTCAGCACCTGCCCAGTGTGTCAAATCCTCTGAAATTGTATCTGTATGATAAATTCTTTCTTGACGTATTTCTTTATTGGTACATTCTTGCTAAGTATTATAAATGTTATGTTGATATATGTCAACATCCGCCGATATTATTTCGTTTTTCCGTTAATACTTCCATTTTATTTTCATAAAAATATATGCATTATATTTTCATTTCCAATGTATGCGAGACTTTTACCCCATGATGGACAATTCACTTTTTATACTTCTATTTGTAAAGTCACATAAAAAGAGAGAAAGAAAAATTCTTTCTCTCCGTAAAATTTATCAAGCACCCTGAAAAACAGTTCCTTATCCGGCATTGCCGTTGAAAACAAGCTCCTCCCCCTCACTGCAGACCTTTGTACAGATGCCGTCGCAAATCCGGTAGACTTCACCGCAGAGCTTCTCCTCTCCGCCTTCCGAGTAAAGATAACTGCCGTCCGGCAGCGCATAAAAGGTATGTCCCATGCTGTCCGGATAGGTGATATCCTCAAAGATCCTCTTTCCGTCAAGAATGCAATTCTTCGTGTACTGGTAATGCGGCAGAATCATACATTTCGTCAGATTCAGTCCGGACAAGAACTTCCGGTATTCCGGGTCTGTCCCTTCTCCCTCAAGCTCCGGCTGTGCGTAAACAACATCCGCACAGTTCATCGTTCCCGCACTGACGCCTAAAACCACTCCGTCAAAAGACGCAAACAGCTCCTTCAGCCCTATTTCCTGAAAAAAGCGATTCTGCGTCGGGACATGACCGCCTGCCAGTATAATAAAATCACTGCCTGCCACAAGCTTTGCCGCATCCGAGGCATTTCGCCCATCCAAAATCCGATATTCCTCAAATACGATTCCCGTAAGCTCCAGTGTTCCTCGAACCGCAGACGAAAACTCCTCCGTCATATCGATGTTCTCCGGATCGGAAGCAATCAGCAGCGCCCGCTTCATCCCCTCTACGCATTCACATAATCTTTTGACAAAGCCGTTTGCCCGATTCGCCGGCTCTCCTTCTCCCGCAAATGGGGAGCTGGTCAGAAATAGTGTCATATGTTTTTCCTCCTTCTTCTATCTTCTTAAAGCAGCGTCAACAGACGCAGTCCCATACAGATCATCCAGATATAAGCGACCGTTTTCGGAATCATCAGCATCCCGATCATCGGCTTTTGCTTCGCATAAAGCGTGACCGGAATGTAGCAGGCAAAGCTTATAAAGATCGCGATTGCCATTTTCCACAAGCCATATCCGCCCGTATTTCCCGATAAACAAAAGAAAGTCATCATACAGAGTCCCGTGACGACAAACGGCGCATTGCGCAGCTTCGACCACAGTGGATTTCCCTCTTTTTCAAACCAGTGATTCTGCGGAAACAGGCACAGAATCACCCGCACTGCCGCTGTGACAAGCAAAAGTACCGAAAGAAATGCAGGCACCGCTACCGCCTCAAACAGCAGTCTCCATATACAAAAAAGAAGCACATAAAAGAACGTCATCGTAATCGAGGATACGCATAATCCCAGTCCCAGCCACCACTGAGTATGCGCTCTCTCGCCGAAAAAGGCTTTTCCGATACGGGGAACTAAATGAAACGCATCGCCGATTCCAAGCACTGCCGTCAATATGCCATATAAGAGAAATACCTTGTGATCGCTTCGATGGCTGAAAAATACAACTGCTGCCACCAGATCAAAAAGAAGATATGCGATGCAGAAGAACGCTTCAAAAAGCTCCGGCATCTTAGGTTTTTTTCGTTCATCCGACATATCCATCCGCCTCCTGTTTTCAATAAGTTATGTAAATTTTCTCAATCATTCGGTCTCATATAGAACCGCCCGTAAATCTGGTCTGTACGCATCACATTGACAAAGGCAGCCGGATCTACCTCCTTAATCTGCTGCGTGACAAGCTTGATCTCCTCTGTATCGATGACAGAATAAATCATGCTGCGCGGGGTATCCTCATAAGTGCCGGTCACTCTCATTTCCGTCGCACCGTGCATCGTCAGCCGGTTGATGACCTCCGTAATCTCCTTCGGATGATCGGTAACGATAAAGAGCGTATTCTTCTTGTAATGCTTATTGCAGATATCAATGACCTGCGTCGAAACATACTGGAAAATAATCGAGTACAGCGCCTTATCCCATCCAAACAAAAAACCGTTGACGGTAAGGACGCATACGTTAAAAATGAGAATATAATTCCACGCATCCACGCCGAATTTTTCCGATATATAAATCGCAATAAAATCGGTTCCGCCGCTTGTCGCCCTTGCGGACAGGCAGACGGAAACTGCAAGTCCGTTGACAATTCCGCCGAAAACACTGATCAGCAGAATGTCCGACGTGATTTTATAGAGCGGAAGGAAATCTGTCAGAAAAGCGACAGTCACAATCGTAATGCAGGAATAGATCGTAAACTTCTTGCCGATCTTCCGAAAACTCATAAGGATCGGAAACAGATTCATCAAAATGTAAATAGGCCCATACGGAATCTCAAAATGCAAAAATGTCCTGCTGATATTCTGGAACAAAATTGTGAGCCCCGCAAATCCACCCGGCAGCAATCCTCCTGTATGGACAAACGTGCGCAGATTGACCGACATCATGACACCCGCCAGAATGCATAACAAAATCCGTTTCTCATCCCGCTGCTTTGCGCTTCCGTTTGGGGAAGGCGCCTTCATCTTTTTCATCCGTTACCCCGCCTCTCTTTTATCCTTTGCACGTCAGACCTTTTCATTTCAGACCTTTCTATATCAGATCTCTTCACGTCAAGCCTTTCCATATACGTTCATCCGTATCCGCTTACTATAAAAGGGTATCCAGCAGTCCCTGCAGCCCCTCCTGCCGGTAAAGCTCCTTGTAATACTTTACTTCATCCGCAATCAAATCATCGATGACCCGCATTCCCAAAAGCTCCACCGGAGCCTGATCATCGGTCATAAGATAACCGCCCGACTCGTAGACAGTCAGATGCTCTCCGACGCGCTGCATCATTGCGGACAGTCCGTCGTCCTCTTCCAAAGCGGTATTTTGCTCAAAGACCTTCCGCATATCCGGATTGTTCGAGGCAAACAGCTCACGGTTGGTCGAGCCGGTCACATCCACCGTGTATACCTCGGAAAAGACCTGGGCGATCGTATCCGCCAGATACTGATTGATATTTCCTTCCTCCCTGCCCCGCATATTCATGTTGACAACCATGATGCCGTCATCCCTCAGATGCTCCTTTACAAGCGTAAAAAATTCCAGCGAGGACATCTGAAAGGGAATCGTGATATCCTGATAGGCATCCACCATAATGACATCGTACTTTTCATCTACTGCATTTAAGTAGGCACGTCCGTCATAGGTTGTCACAGGCACATCCTCCGGCAGATGAAAGTACTCTACCGCAAGCGCCGTGATATCCTCGTCGATCTCCACACCCTCCATATTCATATTCGGAAAATACTTTTTGCACTGAGTCGCAAATGTACCGGTGCCCATTCCGAGAATCAGCACATCCAGACGGTCCTTTTCCCTGACGCCTGCCATATAAGGAGCTGCCAGCGCATAATCATAGTACATGCCGGTGAGTGCCCCGTTCTTTTTGTAAATGGACTGTACCCCGAAAAGCACATTCGTGGACAGAATCACATTCTGATCGTCCTCCCTCACCTGCAAATAGTTGTAGACGGACTCGCCCTCGTAGGTCAGATCCTGTTCCCAGAACGCAAAGCTGTCCGAGCTGCCAAAGATGCAGCAGACCACAAAGAGAATACAGCCCACAACCGCTTTGACCGATTTCTCCCTGCTGCTGACAAAATAGATGACTGCCAAAGCGAGCAGAATTGCCGCAAAGATCAAAAAGGTAACCGACGTCCCGACGGTCGGAATCGTGACAAAGGTCGGAAGAAAGGTTCCGAGTATGCTGCCGATCGTGTTGGAGGCATTGAGCATACCGACGATCTTCCCGCTGTCCTCTAAGCTGTCCACCGTGTATTTGACCAGAGACGGGGTCACGGTTCCAAGCAGAAAAAGCGGAAAGACGAAGATGATCATACAAGCTGCAAACGCCGCCCAGATCAGGAAATTGCTGTTCACGGAAAAGATCATGACCGCCGATATCCCGAGCACAATATACTTGCCAAGCACCGGAATCGCGGCAATCCAGATCGCGGCAATGACAATCCTCCCGTAGAGCTTATCGGGATTTGGATTTTATCTGCCGCACGTCCTCCATAGATGTTGCCAAGCGCCATTGCGATCATGATCGTGCCTATGATAATCGTCCAGACAATCTGCGAAGAACTGAAATACGGTGCAAGCAGGCGGCTCGCCCCGAGTTCCACAGCCATCACCGACATTCCGGCAAAAAATTCCGTCAGGTAAAGATAAAACTTGTGATTGAGTATTTTTCGCGTATTCAAATTTCTGCTCCTTTTAAACAATAATCTCAGCGCGGCTTCCGCCGGACTTTTCCTTTGTAATCACAATCTGCCGGTCAATTTTTTCCTTCAGTTCAGACACATGTGAGATAATGCCGATAAGCCGGTGCGCATCCGCCAGACTCACCAGTGCCGCATATGCCTGCGCAAGAGAATCCGAATCGAGCGATCCAAAGCCCTCATCGACGAACATCGTATCGATCTGAATTCCTCCCGCCGACGACTGTACCTCATCCGAAAGTCCGAGTGCAAGCGAGAGAGACGCGATAAATGTCTCCCCTCCCGACAGGGTACGCACGCTTCTCTCAGTCCCGTTGTAATGGTCAATCACCGACAGCTCGAGTCCGGTCTGGCTCTTCTTATTGCCCGCCTCATCGCTTCTCTTAAGCTCATACTGATTGTGGGACATCATCATAAAGCGAAGGTTCGCCCGCTCAATGATCCGGTCAAAGTAGGTCGTCTGGATGAATGTCTCCAGCATGATTTTATCCTTGCCCCCGATATTTCCGTTTGCGGTATCCGACAGCGCACGAATCCACTGATACCGCTCCTCAAGCACCGCACTCTCCTCATACTTTTCGGCAATTCCGCTGCGCGCGGTTCGGTTGGCTCGGAGCCTTGCGCTGATCTTTTTCTGCTGCTCGGTGTTGTCATGCTTTCTCGCATCCAGCTCCTTCTTCCTTTCACGCTCGCCGTCCTGATCGATCACCGCAGCCTCCGAAAGCTGCTTTTTGAGTGCTTCCACCGCACCTTCGTGAGCTGTCAGCCGCTTCACCGCTTCGTCGCAGGCTTCCCTCGCAAGGCGCAAGGCTTTCTCCAGATTGCCGATTTCCTCTTGCAGCCCTTTCAGACGCTCTACAGCTTCCTCCTTTCCGGCATAGGTCAGCTTCGATTTCCACATCTCCTGCTGCTTCTTTAGTCCGGTAAGCTCACTCTCCAGAGAGGCGATTGACAGCTGCTGCGAAGAGAGCTGCTGCTCCAGCTCTGAAAGCTCCTCCTCCAGCTCCGGCAGTCTGCCCTCCAGCTTCTTTTTCTCCCGTACCTTCTTCTCCTCCGCCTTTTGCTGCTTCCTAAGCTGTGCGGCTCTCTCTTCTGTCCTTTTCAGAAGCTCTGAGAGACCCTCCCGTGCGTTTTCCGGCGTGCTGTCACCAATCACTTCCTCAAGCATCGTCTCCAGCCGCTTCTTCCAGTTATATGCCTCTCCTTGTGTCGCATGCGCCTTCCGGCTTGCCTGCTCCATAGCGTCTCTGGCTTTGTCCCACTGCTCCTTTTCCTGTTCGAGCTCCCTCTCCGTCGGGACATCGTCCGGTCTGTGTGCCGGACTTGGATGGGATGTGGAACCGCACACAGGACAAGGTTCGTTCTGCACGAGGCTCTCTGCCAGAACGCCCGCCTGACCGGCGAGAAATGCCTTATATCGGACGAAATAGCTTTTCTCGAGCTGCTCCTCCCGTTCCTGTGCGGTCAGAAACTCCTTCTGCTCCTGTCTCAGCTGACTGCATATACTCTCATACGCCCCGACATCCCGGAGCAGCGCCTGATAACTCTTTGCCTTTTCATCCACCGCCTCGATTTCATGTCTTCGCTTTTCCAGAGCTTCCCCGGCATCCGCAAGGCACAGCAGCGCTTCCTTGATTTCCAGCTGCTCCTCCTTCTTTTTGTCCGACTCCCTCTGCTTTTTCTCACACTCCCGCCTGCTGCTTTCCAGCTGCTTTGTCCATTCGGTAATCTGACCGGAGAGCTCGTCAAGCTTATCATAATCGGAAAGCTGATTGTCAAGGAGCGTCCTCTTCTCCATCAAATCACTGAGAGCCTTCTCTTTTTCCTTCTCTCCCTTCTGCGCCTCCTGCGCTTTTTCCAGCTTTTGCCGGGACTCCCTCACCTTCTCTTCACCCTGCGCCAGCTCACGCTCCAGCTTCTCGTATTCCTCCGCCTTTGCAATGTTTCCGCTTACCTCTGCAAGCTGCTGATCGATGTCCTGCATCTCCCCATGCAGACGAAGCTCCTTCTCCTCATCCTTTTGTATGAGCCGGTCGAGCAGCTCTAAAAGATCGGCAGAAGGCAGCATATCGTTCTTCGCCTTTTGGACCTCAAGCATCAGCACATCGTCCTCATCGCAGTCGATGCCTCCGCTATACTGTCCGATGCTTTTTTTGACATCCTGCAGTTGTCCGTACAGGCTGCCCGCTTCCTTTTTTATTTCCATCTGCAAATCCATATAGTACCTGGTTCTGAAAAGCTCGCGAAAAATTTTTCTTTTCTCCTCCGTCTGGGCGAGCAGCAGCTTTCGGAAGTCTCCCTGCGCCAGCATGACGATCTGCGAGAACTGGTCTCTCGTAATGCCGAGCAGAGAAGTGACCGCATCGTTTACCTCTCTGATTTTGGTGACCACCCGTCCATCGGGATAGGTCAGCTGTGCATTTGCCGGCTCCGTCGTCGTACCGCTGCCCCTTTTTGCCGGACGCGTATATTCCGGATTCCTTTTCATGACATACTGCTCTCCCGCATGGAGAAATGTGAGTTCCACCTCCGTGGGCGTATGAGGCTGCGCATATTTGGAGCGGAGCATGTCCGACCTGCGGGTATCACCGCTGGCTTCCCCGTACAGGGCAAACGTTATGGCATCAAAGATCGTAGTCTTGCCTGCACCGGTGTCTCCGGTAATCAGATACAGACCGCTCTCGCCGATCTTGTCCATCGCAAGCTCCACGACTCCAGCATATGGTCCAAAGGCAGAAAGAATCAGTTTTACCGGTCTCATGCTCTCTCCTCCCAAATCTTTTCTATCAGGTCAAGCGTAAACTGCCTTTGCTGCCCGCTCATCGCCTGATTATTCTGAAGCTCATAAAATTCCTCAAACAGCTCGATGGGAGAACGGCTCTGCACATCCGATGCCCCGGACGCATGACGCTCTTCCCTCGTCCTTTTGTTATCATAGGAAAGGCGCATCAGGTTTGGATAGATGCCGCGCAGCTTTGCCATCGCCTCAAAAATATCTTCTTCATCCGTGAGCGTAATTTTCAGATAATCTTCCACCTGCGTTCCCTCATAATTTTTCCGGTTCGTCAGCTCCTCGTAGCTGCCCTTCAGCTCCCGCATATCGCGTAAGGGAATCAGTTCCCGCGTCCTGATCCGGACATTTCCCTTCTCCTCCAGCTCGACAACGGTGACGGATTTTTGCTGCTTTGCCTCGGAAAAGGAATACTTGAGCGGAGAGCCGCTGTAGCGCAGCGTCTGTCTGCCGACCTTCTGCGGTCCGTGCAAATGCCCCAATGCAACATAATCGAAGGCATCATAAACTGACGCATCGACCTGATCCAGACCGCCGACCGACCGCTCCTCCGAATCCGAGGTCTGTGCTCCCGTGACAAATTGATGGGTCAGCAGGACATTGCGCTGTGACTCATCCACCTCCATATGAGAGACAGCAATGCGGACGGCATCGGTATAGTCTCCGATCTCCTCATCCGGGAAAGCGCTTCTCACATGGGCAGGCTTTACAAACGGAAGCATGTAGATACAGACGGCTCCATGCTCATCCTTCATCGTAAAAGGCTTTACGCTTCCGCCATACGCCGGAGAAATATGAATGCCGCTCGGTTCGATCAGCCCCGAGGCAAATGCCACTCTCTCCGGGGAATCATGATTTCCGCTGATGATAAATACCTGAAGGCTCCTCTTTGCCAGACGACCTAAAAAGTCGTCAAGTAATGCGACTGCTTCCACCGGGGGCACCGACTTATCGTAGAGATCTCCCGCAATCAAAACGGCATCCGGCTTTTCGTCATCGATGATATTCACGATTTTCGTCAGAATATATTTTTGATCCTCCATCATCGAAAATTCATTCACACGCTTTCCGAGATGCAGATCGGATAAATGGATAAATTTCATGTTCGTTTCCTTTTCGGGTGCAGGTCTGCACCTATCATTCCTATGCTGAAATTGTATCATATTTTGCATGCCGCAACAATCAAAGTCTTTGGCAAACACTACCTCTCTTACTTTTGGAAATGTTCTTCCGCAATCCGATCTAACTGAGCCGCAATTAGTTTAAAGTCCTTACTTAAATCCAACGTCTTTACACTAATTCGGTTTCCTCCCATCACCAGCTTACAATCCGGTGTAATTGCCTCATCTGTTTTTGCATATAATAGCATCCCTGATACATTTCCGGAGCTCGTTGTATCCTGATTTTTTACATAAGTAAATATTTGATACATATTTCCGGAATGCAACGTTGCCTTTCCGTACTGCGTCTGCATTGTTTTTCCATAATATTTTGTATCTATTATAAGTACCTGCTCCTTGTATCTAAGGAAAATATCCGTCTGCATGATAGGAAGAAACCGTATCATTCTCTCATCTGTATCTGGAGCCAAATCCCATTTTACCTGTGTTGGTCTCACCTCCGTCAAGTAAGAATGATGCCGCTTATAATACTCCAGAACAAACTTCTCGTATAGCTTGTGCATATGCTCATCTGAAAAACTGACCATCTTAAAACTACCCTTTTCCGTGGTTTGAAGCATCCCATCCAGAACAAAACAGCAGACATTCATCAGCATCTCGTAATTCTTATTGTTCCTCTGATACCTAAGCAAATCCCAACGAATTCTTGTCGGTTCTATTACATTCACTTCATCGAAAAACAAGAGCACTTTCTTCAAGTCAGCTTTTCTCGCATTCTTCACACCGGAATCCTGTACCAATAGGAAAACGGTTGTCTTCAATATCTGATTAAAAATATTATTGACCGACAATTCATCATACTCACAAGCCAAAATCTTTTTTCTTTGAGTCAGTTGGTTAATGGTTCTATGAGTATCAAGTTTACCTCTCATCAAAGGAAGATTCTCCCGCTTTGTGACATACTCCCTATGTAAGCCCTGCTTTAACTGTTGTGCTATTCCCTTTGCCAGAATTGCCGCAAACAAATCCTGCACATCATCAAACTCTTCCGCTGCGACATACTTATAATTCTTCTGCCTAAGTACCTGGAATGCATATGTCAACATGTAATAGATATTTTTGATAAAAATACCTTTATCGTTAGTCATTGAACACTCCTATCAAAAGATTTTCCCAACGCTGCACCTTTTGCTTATCATCAAACCAGTACTCCTGCAGCATCGGAATAATATCATAATAGATAACTGATTTCATCCATTCCTCTGTACATGTTTCTTGACCACAAAAATAACTATGTCCTATGCGAAAACCTTCCCCAAGAGAATCATCCGCCTTAATCTCTCTGTTCAAATCAACAATCTGCTCTATCAAAGCATTAAATGTTTCGTTCTGCAAGGACTCCTGATATGCCTTAAATCCATCAGAGTTAAATCCCGGCTCCATCTCAAAGAAACTAAAACGTCTGCGAAGAGCATAATCAATCATCGCCAGACTTCGATCTGCAGTATTCATCATACCAATGATATAGAGGTTCTTCGGAACAGAAAATGTCTCGCCACTGTATGCCAGTGTTGCTTTCGTGCCTCTGTAATCTTTCTCAATCAACATTAGCAGTTCACCAAATATTTTACTCATATTTCCACGATTAATTTCATCAATAATGAAGAAATAATCCTTGTCCGGGTGTTCTGCCGCCTTTATACAAAATTGATAGAAAATGCCATTTTTCAGTTTAAATCCCTCTTCCTGAGGCTTATATCCCATGATAAAATCTTCATACGAATAATTCTGATGAAACTGAATGAATTCAATTCTATTATTATCTTTTTCTCCCATCATAGAATATGCCAAACGTTTAGCCGTGAAAGTCTTACCAACACCCGGTGCCCCTTGTAAAATCAGATTTTTCTTGTTTTTCAAAAGTGCCACCAAAGTATCATATCTCTCCTCTGTCATATATACCTTACTTAAAAAATCTTCTTTTGTGTATGGCGTATTTTTGTTCTCTCCGACCTTATCCCTATATATGTAATATTGCGACAAATCTATCTCCG
The DNA here is from genome assembly GCA_017476765.1 of Lachnospiraceae bacterium. GTDB lineage: Bacteria > Bacillota > Clostridia > Lachnospirales > Lachnospiraceae > JAFUZE01. Next base: position 6,333 of record JAFUZE010000213.1, on the reverse strand, counting down.
GAATATATCTATGTTCGCGTTCAGCTACTTTAATTTTTATCCATTTTGCAGTAATTTTACTCGCAAGTTCATCTGTAACTATTACTGTTTTTCCTAAGTCGGTAAGTACCCAGAGACCGCTTTCACCTTTTTCCAAAAGCCCCTCATAAACCAGATAATTTCGTGCCCAGTCTATATCATTAAGTACCTGTGCCATACCTGTAGAATTTACTTTTTTTAACTCTTCATCTGTGATTCCATAGTCTTCAATTATTTTTTGATGCACATCCGGACGCTTTCCACTGCCGCCCATTTTATACAAGGTTTCAACAACAGGAGCATACCATTTTGAGAATTTAGCGTCTGAATGTAGAGACTCCAAATCAACCTCTTTCTCTTGATTATAGAATCTACTCGCAAAAAATCCAACATCTATAGTCATAGTTATCTTTTCAGGGTCAGAATAACAGCTATTGCCTAATGAATCCTTCAATAATTTGTCAAGTTCGATATCCTTTATAATCACTTCTCTGATTTCATTATAAAGATTAATACTACCTTCAACATTAGCTATGCTTCCCCCTCTCTTAGGGATAAAATCGCTCTCGATTGTCTTTGCTATCGCACGCACCTCTGAATATTTGTAAATATAATATTTATCCGGATATCGTAGCCACAAATATGTAGTGATCGCATTGTGGGTCTGATAATGTTGCCTCCATGTACCATCGTCATATTTAACGCGCAATTCTTCTGCCGATATAATAAACTGATCAATACGTTCTGCAAGATTCTTTGATTCATCAAAAAGCTTCATGAACATAACACGTACCGCCTCTGGATCTACCGTAGCAAAACCTTTAATCATTCCTTTGGGATAATTGTTCATGTTAGCCAGCAGATTATAAGTCTTATCTGTTGCTGTCATAAACATATCCAGAAAATTCTCCGCCTTGACATCCCAATATTTCTGAAAATGAGCAATTGCCTCCCACTTATACTTTTCATCCTTCCAATGTTCTGGAAAATATTCTTTATAGGCAGCAAGCACCGCCGACAATTTTTCTTCATTAAACATTATGGACCTCCAATCCCTTTATCTCATCTACCAACTTATGCACCGTTGTACACGGACACATCTCTGATGGTTTATTTTTCCCTTCTCTACTACACTGTTCTAATTTCCGAGTTGCAAGCTCAATTGCTCTTTCTTCACTTCCATTCTTGCAAAGCTTATGGTACATACTTTCGTCAGTTTTGGAATACTTTTGCCCCGTCTTTTTCTCATACATTTTTGCAAATTCGGAACAACAAGTCCATGACTCATAAATTGCAGGCATGCAGCCAAAGTAAGCATACATCCATATCTCAAAACAAGGATTCGACCATCCTACACCGATACCTTTCGCTTTTGCCTCTCGTATAATCTCATCAAAATCTTTTACTTGATCTCTATCAAATACAATCCATGGCATACGATACTGTGCTTCATAAGTAGTCATTTCCATACATTTGTCAATCATTTCCCGAGTTTTAGTTTCTACCACACGTATTACTAATTTACCTTGTGTATCCGCTGACAGACTCTCTTGTAAACCATGAAAAAAACAGCGCTCCGTCCCCTGCGTATCCGTAACAATCAAATAATATCCAAGTTCCGGCACTTTTTGTCTTACTCTTTGCTCTCTCGATTTTCTATTCCCTGTTCTATCACTTCTCGCCATTCTTAATCCTCCCTAAAAATTTTAATACTCTTTAAGGTCGGAATCGCACCATACTTTCCAATCAAATAATTCTTTTCATAGCTTTCATCTTTTCTTATTCTGGCTCCATCCGCATCCACAAAATCTGCCAATGAATATACTGTCGAAATCCCCTGATCATTTTTCTCTGTAAACCATATCTCATCACGTCTCAAAAGCTGATTTGAAAGTTGCCATGTATCATGTGTTGTAAAAACCAACTGTGCATGGTTAACATTTATTTTAGGATTCAAAAATGTCAAAAGAAAATTTCTTACCAAAAGGGGATGTAGCCTCGCATTTAACTCATCAATAAAAAACACACTTCCTTTTTTCAAAACTTCCTGCAATTCTGGATATAACGCAAACATTTTTAATGTTCCTGCAGATTCTAAGCCTAATGGAATTTCTGCCATTTCCTCTGAATCAATCTTTTTATGAAGTGCATTAATTTTATACCTTTCTTCCTTTGATTCTCCCTCATCTGGTACCTTCTCTACCCGAAAATCTTTAATATTTTCATCAAAAGATGCAAAATATTCTACCACTCTTTTTTGAACTGTCTTATTCTCTATAAATCCTTTTGGCAATCTTCTTGACAAAAAGAAATTTGTTACAACATCCCCAAAATCTGCAAATTCATTTGCCAAGAACCAATCCCTGATGGCTTTACATTTTGCGATCTTCAATTTTGCACCTAATGATACAACAAGTACCTGCTTTTCCAATGCAATCGCAATATTATCCCTGCTGTTTTTAGGTAATCCTGTCAACTCCAAAGTATCCTCTGAACGATAAAATACAGAAGAATATTTCCTTGCCGTTTTTGCTTTCGTATTAAGCCATTCTTCCGTAATTCCTTCCTTACCTACGCGAAATCCATAGTTATATGACTTTTCAGACTTTTCTTCAGGAATGGTAAAATATACTTCAAAGCTGGATTCTGTATTTTCAGATAAACTATCAAACAGAAAAGGAAGCGGTCTGTATTGGTCAAACTCCTCTTCTTCATCACCGTACTTAAAAGAATTCACTACATATTCGGACATATATTCAAAAGCACTATAAACACTTGACTTTCCACTTGCATTTGCACCGTAAATTGCGGCGACAGGTAAAATTTTCTCACTCCCCACAGTTACTACTCTATCTGAGAACTCTGTCATTTTCGTTGCAGATAAATCGAGGGTAGCCTCGTCTCTAAATGATTTAAAGTTTTTGAAATTAAATTGAATGAGCATAAAATTATACCTCGCCTTCTCATATATTTACTATTATATCAATTTTATTTAAAAATTCAACGTCTATGTGTGATTTTTCCTCATTTCATTGTATTTTCATCAAATGAAGAAAAGACGAAAAAACTCGCCTTCCAAATATCCTACCTTTGGACACAGTGTAAAAACATCTGACAATTCTTTTGTCATTTCAACACATAAAGAAAAGTCCCATAGACACAAAGTTTACGGGACTTATCAATATCAATTATAATCTTGGAAATTTAATGTTATACAATTCCCTGCGCAGTCATAGCGTCTACGACCTTCAAAAAGCCTGCGATATTCGCACCTACTACATAGTCGCCCTCTGCGCCGTACTTCTTTGCAGCATCATCCAAATTGTGGAAAATATTCACCATGATGCTCTGCAGCTTGCTGTCTACCTCCTCGAAGGTCCAGCTCAGTCTCTCGCTGTTCTGGCTCATCTCAAGAGCAGATGTTGCAACACCGCCTGCGTTTGCAGCCTTACCAGGAGCGAACAATACCTTGTTCTCCTGTAAGTACTTTGTAGCCTCCAATGTGGTAGGCATGTTTGCACCTTCTGCAACAGCGATGACACCGTTTGCAACGAGTGCCTTTGCATCGTCTAAGTCTAATTCATTCTGCGTTGCACACGGAAGAGCGATGTCCACCTTAACGGTCCAAACGCCCTTGCCATCATGGTACTCAGCGCTTGGTCTGTTTGCTGCATACTCTGTCAGTCTTGCACGCTTTACTTCCTTTACTTCCTTAAGCAGGGCAACATCGATACCCTCTTTGTCATATACCCATCCGGTCGAATCGGAAACCGTGACAACCTTTGCACCTAACTGCTGTGCCTTCTGGCATGCGTAGATTGCTACGTTACCGGAACCGGAGATTGCAACCGTCTTGCCTGCGATGTCAATACCGTTGCATTTGAGCATTTCGTTTGTCAGATATAACAAGCCATATCCGGTAGCTTCCGTTCTTGCCAGAGAACCGCCGTAGGATAATCCCTTACCGGTCAGCACGCCTTCGTATACGCCGCGGATTCTCTTATACTGCCCAAACATATAACCGATCTCTCTTGCGCCTGTTCCGATATCACCTGCCGGAACGTCGGTGTCTGCGCCGATATATTTGCTAAGCTCTGTCATAAAGCTCTGGCAGAATGCCATGATCTCTCTGTCTGATTTACCCTTTGGATCGAAGTCAGAACCACCCTTACCTCCGCCGATCGGAAGTCCTGTCAGGGAGTTCTTGAAAATCTGCTCAAATCCTAAGAATTTAATAATACCTAAGTTTACGGAAGGATGTAATCTCAATCCGCCCTTGTATGGTCCGATCGCACTGTTGAACTGCACACGGAAGCCTGTGTTTACATGAACCTGTCCCTTGTCATCTACCCAAGGTACTCTGAACATAAGCTGTCTTTCAGGATTTACCAGTCTCTCAAGCAAAGCATCCTTTCTGTATGCTTCCTCGTTCTGCTCAACTACTACTCGAAGAGATTCCAAAACCTCTTTGACTGCCTGATGGAATTCAGGCTGTGCCGGATTTTTCTCGACTACCAAGTCGATGACTTCATCAACATATGACATTTGTGTGTCCTCCTTTAGTTTCTATACGCTTCAAAGTTTCACGGACCCCATTGCCCACGAGTACTATTATATAATGCAAAAAAAAAATGCACAAGTACTTTATCACGCTGTTGTGTAAAAATTTTCCAAATCTATTTTAGTCAATTTACACAAAAAACCGACCTATTTTTCAAAAGGATAACGAATTTTACAAATATTGCGTATCTGGTCAAGCTGCCGCATCATCCGGATCGTCTCCTCGTGCGGCATCTCCTCGCAGGACAGCCGATGGGCGGCAATCGCCCTCCTGCATGCCTCGACCTCATACTCATAGCCGGTGACCTGCTTCGGACGCTTCCCCGATCTGACCTTATTGTACGATGCGTCATACACCTCATAAGACTCCGGATTGTTGATATTCTCCACGATCAGAAATCCCTTCGTTCCCTGAATGATTCCTTTCCGGTCGCTGACTGCCTGCATGGAGCTGTTTAGTACTGCCATCCTGCCGTCCCGATAGACCAGCGTAATGCTGCATCCGGCATCCACCTTTGTCTCCGTAAAGGTGGCATACGCCTGCGTCTGGATAATGTCATGTCCGAATACCATCGCCGCAAAGTTCAGCGGATAAATCCCCACATCCAGAAGCGCTCCGCCGGCAAGCTCCGGCTTTATGACCCGCTCCTTGTCCATCATCGAATAGCCCAGATTTGCCGTCAGCATTTTCGGTTCCCCGATGATGCCGCTTGCAAGCACCTCATTGATTGTCTGGCGCATCGGCATATATCTCGTCCAGATTGCCTCTGTGATAAATACGCCGCGCTCCTTCGCATAGTTCAAAAGCTCCTCCGCATCCTTCGCACAGACGCAGAACGGTTTTTCGACAAGAACCGACTTTCCGTAATTGATGCACATTCTTGCATGCTCATAATGAAAATTGTGCGGCGTTGCAACATATACCAGATCCACCTTCTTATCCGCCAGCATATCCTGATAGCTGCCATAGGAAACCTTCACGCCATGCACAGCGGCAAAGGTATCCGCCTTCTCCTTCGTTCTCGATGCGACCGCATACGGCTCCGCCTTTCCCATTTTGCTCAGCGTGTCAGCCATCACCGCCGCAATTCTTCCCGCACCTAAAATTCCAACCCGCAATTTCGTAAACATAAGCCTCTGTATCTCCTTTCCTCAAGCTTAACCGAAAAAAGGAAGTATAAACGTATTCTTTATACTCCCTTTCTCATATGCTGTTCCTATATTCGTCGCAGTACAGCCATGCCAGACTCAAATTTGAAGGCTATATCATTTGCATATTCTCCGATGTACCGTGCTGCATATCCAAACCTATTTCTTCACATATTCCGATTTCACAAATCCGGTCTGACCGTTATATTTAATCTTCGTCCAGCCGTCCGCCTGCTCCATGATCAGATCGTAATACTCACCCTTGTACGCAGTTCCGATTCGGTCAGCGTTCTCACTTGCCGACTTGCGCACATTGACTGTCTCCAGTACAACAATCTTACCTGAAACCGTCTCCACATCCTGATTGTCATTCTCCGTTGTCTCGGTCGTCTGACTGTCGGTATCATCTGTGGCGCTTTCCGTAACCTTTACATATTCAGACTTCACATAAGCTTCCGTACCGTTATAGTCAATACGGCTCCAGCCGTTTTCCTTTGCTTCGTATCTCGTCACGGTCGTACCCTGCTCGAGCTTACCAAGCTTGTCCGCATTTTCGCTGTCCGAGCTTCGCACATTTACCGTATCTGTTGTAGTCACCTGCTCGGT
>JAFUZE010000212.1 GCA_017476765.1 Lachnospiraceae bacterium | reverse complement strand
TCCTGAGAAGCAGCAGAGGATTGCAAAGCAGAAGTTGGAAATCTATGCGCCGATCGCGCAGCGTCTCGGTATCAGTAAGATCAAGGTCGAGCTTGACGATTTATCACTCAAATATTTACAGCCGGATGTCTATTATGACCTCGTAGATAAAATCGCGATCCGCAAAAATGTCCGTGAAAAGTATGTGCAGGACATTGTCGAGGAGGTCAGTGAGCATATCGCCAATGCAGGTATTAAGGCGAAGATTGACGGCCGTGTCAAACATTTTTTCAGTATTTATAAAAAAATGAAGAATCAAAACAAAACACTCGATCAGATCTACGATCTGTTTGCGGTGCGTATTATCGTGGACAGCGTCCGGGACTGTTATGCGGCGCTCGGTGTCATCCATGAGATTTACAAGCCGATTCCGGGACGTTTCAAGGACTATATCTCGATGCCGAAGAGCAATATGTACCAGTCCATACATACGACATTGATCGGCAACAGCGGACAGCCGTTCGAGATTCAGATCCGTACGATGGAGATGCACAAGACCGCCGAGTACGGTATTGCGGCACACTGGAAATATAAGGAACAGTCCGACGGCAAGAAGGTCAAGGACGGAGAGGTTGAGAAGCTTGCCTGGCTGCGCCAGATTCTGGAATGGCAGAAGGATATGTCGGACAACAAGGAGTTTTTGAATCTGTTAAAAAATGATCTGGATATCTTTTCGGACAGCGTGTACTGCTTTACGCCGACCGGTGAGGTCAAGAACCTTCCGGCAGGCTCCACGCCGATCGATTTTGCATACAGCATTCACACCGCAGTCGGAAACCGGATGATTGGGGCGAGGGTCAACGGCAAGCTTGTGACGATCGACTATGTGATCAACAACGGAGACCGGATTGAGATTCTGACCTCCCAGAATTCCAAAGGTCCGAGTCGTGACTGGCTGAACGTTGTGCAGTCTACGCAGGCCAAGAACAAAATCAACCAGTGGTTCAAAAATGAGCTTAAGGATGACAATATTGTCAAGGGAAAGGAACTCTTACAGAGCTACTGTAAGACAAAGGCAATCAATCAGGTAGATGTCTTCCGTCCGGAATATATGGAAGGCATCATGAAAAAATATGGCTTTAAGGATTGGGAATCTGTGCTTGCGGCTGTCGGTCATGGAGGTCTGAAGGAAGGTCAGATCGTCAATAAAATGTACGAGATGTATGAGCGTGACCACAAAAAGACGCCGAGTGATGAGGAAGTACTTAAGGAAGTCGAGGAGAACGCACAGAATAAAAGGATGCGTTCGAAATCTTCGAACGGAATCATCGTCAAGGGAATTGATGATGTGGCGGTTCGCTTCTCGAAGTGTTGTTCTCCGGTGCCGGGAGACGAGATTGTGGGATATGTCACAAGAGGCAGAGGTGTGTCCATTCACCGAAACGACTGTGTCAATATCATCAATCTTTCGGAGCTTGAGCGCCATCGTCTGATTGATGCGGAATGGCAGAGTGACGAGGCGGAGGACAGCACCTACATTGCCGAAATCATCGTCTATGCAAACAACCGCTACGGTCTTTTAGCGGATGTATCGCGGGCGCTGACGGAGAGAAATATTGACATTCTTTCTCTCAGTACAAGGACGAGCAAGCAGGGAATTGCGACGATGTCCATCTCGTTTGGAATCAAGAGCCGCGATGAACTCAACCGGATCATCGATAAGCTGCGCAACATTGACAACATCATTGATATCGAGAGAATGAGCGGCTGAGAATCAGGCGTTACCGGTCTCGGAGCGGGTGGTAGCGATGGGGAAGCTGTTTCGGATTAAAAATAGGGAAAGAGATAGGGAGAGGCTATGCTGAAAATCGGGAAAATAACGATGGGCGCTGTTATGACAAACTGTTATTTTGTATATCAGGAGGGAACGAACCGGGTTTTGTTCGTTGACCCCGCGGACAAGGGTGCTCTTTTATATGAGAGGCTGAAGGATGCCGGTTTTGAGGTGGCAGCGATTCTGCTGACACATGGGCATTTTGACCACATCTGGGGTGTGGACGAGCTGCGCGCACGAAGCGGTGCAAAGGTCTACGCCTATGAGGGGGAGAAGGAGCTTTTGGAAAATTCCGATCTGAATGCTTCGGGGCAGGCGGGAAGACCTTGTACCGTGCAGGCGGATGTCTTATTAAAGGACAAAGAGAAGGTCACGATCGAGGATATGACCTTTGAGGTCATCGCAACACCGGGACATACCGGGGGAAGCTGCTGTTTCTATTTTGAGGACGACGGGATTTTAATCAGCGGGGATACGCTCTTTGAGGAGTCTGTGGGAAGAACGGATCTGCCGACCGGAAGCCCGAGAGCCATCGTCCGCTCGATTCAGGAGCGCCTGCTTGTACTGCCGGAGGAGGTAAAGGTGTATCCGGGGCACGGACCGGCAACGACGATCGGACATGAGGCAAAATATAATCCGTTTGTGTAACAGCGATTCCATGCTTGACAGGGACGTTTTGTTCCATATCAGGTTTCCGGAAGCTGATCAAAATCAATTCGGATGAAATAAGAGAGAAAAGGTATGTTAGTAGTAGATTTGAATTGCGCGAATTTATCATACGATGTCCATTCGCTGCTGCAGGCATTTTATGCAGGGCGGCAGGTCTCGGTTCTGACACCGGAGACGGGACAGAAAAAAAGGGAGGCTTCGGCGGAGCCTTCTATTTATGTTACCGTGCTCGATACGGCGACGCAGATTGTCATGAAGGGGAGTGCCCTGCGGGAGAGCGCCTCTAAGGAGGAGTGCTTGCCGGAAACGGCCGGGCAGGAGCTGGCGTTCGTCTGGAAGTATACGGCATGTGAGCGCAGCCAAAGCGATTGGAAAAACGATTTCAAGGCGTTTTTGTACAGAACCTTTTCGCAGGTGATCGGCGTGCAGCTGCCGTGGGGAAACCTCATCGGAATCCGCCCGACGAAGATTGCGATGGCGATGCTTGGCGAGGGCAAAGGGGATGAGGAGATTCTGGACTTTTTAAAGGATGCGCATTTTTTAAGTAAGGAAAAAGCGCAGCTGTGTCTGGATATTTCGAAGAGAGAAAAACAGATTTTGTCAGGTATTCATTACAAGGAAGGCTACAGCCTGTATATCGGGATTCCGTTCTGCCCGACGACCTGCCTGTACTGTTCCTTTACCTCGTATCCGATCCGCACCTATGAAAAGCAGGTGGATACTTATCTGGACTGCATGATGAAGGAGATGGCATTTACCTCTCAGGCCATGCAGGGCAAAATTCTGGACAGCGTCTATATCGGCGGAGGAACGCCTACGACGCTGAGCGCAGAGCAGCTTGACCGGCTCATTTCTGGTCTGAAAAGCTATTTTGACCTTTCGACGGCACTCGAATTTACGGTCGAGGCAGGGCGTGCGGACAGTATTACGAGAGAGAAGCTGGAGGTGCTTTGCCGGCACGGCGTGACGAGAATCTCCGTCAATCCACAGACGATGAAGGAGGAGACGCTGCACCTGATCGGCAGGCGGCATACGGTGGAACAGGTCAGGGAGGCATTTGCCCTTGCGAGGGAGGTCGGTTTTACAAACATCAACATGGATTTGATTTTGGGGCTGCCGAATGAAACGGCTGACGATGTGAAGGAGACGATCCGGCAGGTGGAAAGCTTGGGACCGGACAGCCTGACGGTTCATTCCCTTGCGGTAAAGCGTGCGTCGAAGCTTGGCGCATGGATTGAACAGAATGATATTTCGATGCTGAAAAATACCGATGAGACGATGGAGATTGCACGTCGGGGAGCGCTGGACATGGGTATGAAGCCTTATTATCTGTACCGGCAGAAAAACATGGCGGGCAATTTTGAAAATGTCGGTTACGCAAAGGAAGGGTGCTTTGGCATCTATAATATCCTGATCATGGAGGAGGTACAGGATATCATCGCACTCGGTGCGGGAAGCATCACGAAGAAGGTCAGCAGACAGGTGTCAGAGGATGGCAGTGAGAGTGTCCTGATCGAGCGCTGTGAAAATGTGAAGGAAGTCGCTCAGTATATGGACCGAATTGACGAGATGATCGAGCGCAAACGGAGATTATTATAAGAAGATAGAAAAAGGAGGTGTTTATATGG
>JAFUZE010000211.1 GCA_017476765.1 Lachnospiraceae bacterium | reverse complement strand
TTTTTGCCTTTTTTCATTGTTTTACCCTTTTGACTTCTTTGGGGCTGCTTCCTTCCCACATCTGTTTTTCTGCGCACATTCGCTCCGGCAGATGCATCTTTTGACCGATCAGGTCTATGCGTTGTCTGCGGGGCAGAGCCTGTCCGCCTGCCGGCAGGCTGCAGTTCTGCATCTGTCCTGCCGCCTTCTCCCATTGTGCGAGTCTCAGTAGGCCGCATCGCTCTTTCTGCCTCGCTGCCTGCCCTCGATATCAGAGGGTCAGCCATATGCGGCTCAGCCTCAGCCCGCTTTTCATGCGGTGCACTCTGCCGATCCATCGGATATACCTCGATTTCCTTCCTTGCTCCCGCCGCTCCGGTCGGTCTGTACCCTTCGGATACACGGTCGCTTTTCCCCGGATCAGCCGCCTGCGGAGTACTCTGCTCTCCTGTCATTCCCGCCAGCTCCCGATCCAGAAATCGTTCAAGTCCCTCTGTTATCGCTTCCCCTTCACTGATTACATCCTCTTTTTTCATATCAACTCCTCGCATCTGCTATATGCTCGCAATTACGTTTCCATCACGAATCACTGCCATATGCATTCTGTCTGGCAGACGTCAGATCAGGAACGGATGAATTCCATAAGCTCCTGCTTTGGAATCGCACCGACTGTCTTTTTCGCTACTTCCCCATCCTTAAAAAGAAACAGGGACGGAATCGACATAACACGATATTTAACCGCCAAATCAGACTGTTCATCCACATTTACCTTGCAAATCTTGATATCCTGCACTTCATCCGCAAGCTCCTCGACCAACGGAGAGAGCATCTTGCACGGGCCGCACCATTCTGCCCAAAAATCTACAAGTACCGGTTTATCTGCCTTCAATACCTCTTCCTCAAATGTATCCGTTGTCACATGTACTGCTGCCATACTATTTCTCCTTTCGTGGCTTATCCTTTTCTCAGCTTTTATTTATCGCTAACGATAGTATACTCACTTTTCGGGGATTTGTCCCCTTAATTTTTTATAAATTTATAAAAATACCGGCAACAGCACGATTTTAGAGGCAAAAGATGCGAAGCAGCGCCGCTTACAGCACAAGAAAATTTTCCCGCAGCTGCAGCCAGTTCGCCCGAAACAGCTGCATGATCTGCCAATAGCCTGCACCGAGCAGGTCATACTCTTTGATCAGATCAAATTTTGCCTGCATGCTCCGCACATCCTCAAACCATACCTCATGCCAGACATCGTCCACCGCATAAGTAAAATAAGGGGACTTTGCAAGTTCATCAAACTGAATTTCCGCCCCGTACTGCACGGCAATCAGCACTGCCTCCACATTCCCGATCGTTCTCGCCTTTGTCTCTCCGCGAATGAACGGTAAGGACCAGTCGTAGCCGTAATTCGGAATCCCCAGATTGATCTTCCGATGATCAATCTCACTGACTGCATACTCCACCACCTCACGCACCTTGTTGATGGGTGCCACCGCCATAGGAGGACCGTATGTATACCCCCACTCATACGTCATCAGCAGCACCTGGTTCGCCGCTATTCCAAGCTGCCTGTAATCCTTTCCTTCATACAGAAGCCCTTGCTGGAGCGCACTTGTCTTCGGTGCCAGCGCAACGCTTGTCACATATCCCTCTGCGTTCATCGCATTCGTGAGTTCTAGGACGAACTGGCTGAACGCATCCCTGTCCTGTGCCAGAATATACTCAAAATCCACATCCACTCCCCGGAACCCGCTAATCTGCATCTGCATCAGAAGCTGATCGATCAGATTTCTCTTTGCAGCCTCACTTCCCACGACCGCACTGATTAACGTATTGTTAAAAAAACCGCTCTCATCAAACGGAGTCAGCGTGAGTATCGGCATCACCCCATAACGGTATGCGTAATCAATCATGAACGCATCATTCAGCGGCGGGGGGACAAGATTCCCCTCCCGCGTAAAGCCATAGGAAAACACCGACAATCTGCTCAGAAAAGGGAGTGTCTGCTCCAGCACCCACGAGCTGATGAACGGATATGCATACCCATTCGTCTGGATCGTAAGCTCCTCCTCCTGCTCTCCCCTGATATAAAGCGCCTGCCCGACGGCAAGCGCATATGGATAGACCAGCTGATTGTCATAAATAATCTCATTTGCGAGCACATTTTCCGCCATTGCAATGGAATCCACGGTATCTCCGCTCTTTACTACATAAACAGCCATACAAAAAACCGCCCTTTGTTATTTACTCTACTATATGCCCAAAAGACGACAGCTGTTCTGTCCCATATCAAATACAAAATTCGTGCAGCAGTACGTTTTTCGCTGCAAGTCAAGTATATCGGCAAACGAGTACGCTAACACTCCTTCGTGATTTCACGTTTTAAACGCTTCATGATTTTCTTCTCCAGCCTTGAAATGTACGACTGCGAAATGCCGAGAAGATCTGCGACCTCCTTTTGTGTCATTTCCTTTCCGTCCGGACGCTCCAATCCGAAGCGCAGATTGATGATCGTCCTCTCCCTCTCTGACAGTCTGGAAATTGCCTTCCGCAAAATCTTCCGCTCCACCTCATCCTCGATATCCTTGTAGATCACATCCTCATCCGTGCCCAGAATATCCGACAGCAGCAGCTCATTTCCATCCCAGTCAACATTCAGCGGCTCGTCAATGGAAACCTCCAGCTTTGTTTTGTTATTACGTCTTAAATACATCAAAATTTCATTTTCAATACAGCGTGATGCATAGGTGGCAAGCTTAATATTTTTATCCGGCTTGTATGTGTTGATGGATTTGATCAGTCCGATCGTGCCGATGGAGATCAGATCCTCCACACCGATTCCGGTATTATCAAATTTTTTCGCTATGTAAACGACCAGGCGAAGATTATGCTCGATCAAAATCGTCTTTGACTCATGATCCGTATTCGTTCCGAGCCCTTGAATCATCGCCGTTTCCCGTTCTGCCTCCAAAGGCGGCGGCAGCACCTCAGCCCCGCCGATGTAATGGATATCGCCCTGCTTGGGAAATAAAAAGCCGGCTCTTCTGCCTACCAGTCTGAATTGCACCTTTCCCGGCATTGCTAATTTTAAAATCATCTGACAGCCTCCTGTTTTTACAGCATAGGGTGGAGTATCATCTGATAAGCTCCATCCTTGCTCAGCGTTCCTTCATAAATTCCGATCACGACATTCTGCCGTCTTATCACTTGTCCCTCCGCCCGCTCATCCTCCTCTGTGAAGCTCACCTCGTTGGCAACAAAGCCCTCTAAAACTCCCCGTTTTGTCCCGAGGGAATGATAAGGAATGACACGATACTGCTGCTTTTGTATGGTAATCTGATTTTTGAAAAGCTCTCCCCTCTCCAAAATCAATACCGGCTTTCGACTGATCGGGTCATACAGGCTGTTGCCCGTATCCATCAGTCCGCTGCAGTGAATCTGCTTTCCGTTGATCGTCAGCTCAACCTGTCTGATGCATTGCTCTAAGCGTCTCTCTGTTCTCATAATACATACCGCTCTATGTAAACACGCTCCCCAAAAACAGACTGCGATGATGAAGGTCATAAGATGCATTCCATGCTTTCTGACAAACGGAATCTGCTCACACAGCCAGTTCAAAAATCCTCCCATGCACAGCGCCGTCAGATAAAGAACCATCATCGCCTTTACATATGCTCCGGGCGAGCGAAGGCGAAAGCAGACAGACAGCTCCAGCAGCGGAACAAGCAGATAATTGATCAGATATCCCAATCCCGGCGGGACAGGGCACAAAAACAGCAGCGTATCGACACTGCCTCCAAGAGCAGCTCCTGCAAGCAGGCGCAGCCGGCTCTTGCTGCCTCCGAGAAACATCTGCACGATTTTCAGCAGAATGTATTCAAAGAAAAAATGAACGAGCAAAAATACATCTGCATAAAACACTGATTTTCCCCGCACCCCCTTCATCTGTACAACTCGCACCTCTTACCGCAGGTTCTCATTTCCGTTTTTATTATAAAGAAAAGCCCTCCTTTTTTATGTCGAAACAGCACAGGATATCCCACTTTTCTCTCGACAATTTCCCAAGAAAAAGCATTGCATAAAAAAACCATCCGGCTTATACCGAATGGCTTTCGTTTTCTTATTTATTTCTCTGTAAAAAATCGGGAACCTTAAGGGACTGTGCCTCAATCGTGCTCTTTACCGGCTCCGGCTTTTTAATTCCGCTCAATCCCTGCATTGGTGTGAAGGAAGGAATCGGTCCGGTGCCTGCGTTTGGATTATTATTGATAATGCTTGCCGTTGAGCTGTATGATCTTGCCTTTCCGGCCTGTCCCAGTGAAGGAGTATGTACGCTTGCCATGCTGCGCGCCGGTGTAATCGTCTCACGTGCCAAAAGACCGGTCGCAATGACGGTGACAGTACAGGTATCCGTCTGCGTTTCGTCATACATCGCACCTAAAATAATATTAACATCCTCGCCTGCCAGCTCCTCCACATAGCTTGCGGCATCCGAGGTATCTGCCAGAGTAATATCTCCCGATACATTGATAATCACATGTGTTGCCCCTGCAATCGTCGTCTCCAGAAGCGGAGAGGCAACTGCCATTTTCACAGCATCGTTCGCCTTGTCATCTCCGTTGCCGACACCGATACCGATATGAGCGATACCCTTGTCCTTCATGACCGTCTGCACATCGGCAAAGTCGAGGTTGATAATCGCCGGCACATTGATCAGATCCGTAATTCCCTGCACTGCCTGCTGCAAAACCTCATCTGCCTTCTTCAAAGCCTCCGGCATGGTTGTCCGTCTGTCCACAATCTCTAACAATTTATCGTTCGGAATGACGATCAGCGTATCAACACATCCTTTCAGACGTTCAATACCGTTAATCGCATTTTCCATTCTTGTTTTTGCTTCAAAGCGAAACGGCTTTGTCACGACACCGACGGTCAGAATCCCCATCTCCTTTGCGGCATGCGCTACGACCGGCGCAGCTCCCGTTCCGGTTCCGCCACCCATACCGCAGGTGACAAACACCATGTCCGCACCTTTGATTGCCGCCGTAATCTCTTCGATACTCTCCTCGGCAGCCTTCTCACCGATCTCCGGTTTGGCTCCGGCTCCCAGACCCTTTGTCAGCTTCTCACCGATCTGTATCAGCTTCGGCGCTTTGCAAAGCTGCAATGCCTGCTTATCTGTATTGATACCGATAAAGTCAACGCCATCTATATTTTCATCTACCATTCTATTAACAGCATTATTGCCTGCACCGCCGACACCAACTACGATGATCTTCGCTGCAGCCCCTGCATCGTTATTCTTAATTTCCAGCAATGTCGTTCCTCCTTCACATTCCCTTATAATCCATACAATTTATCATATAATCTTTTAGGGAAATTATCAACCTTTTTATGAAAAAATTTTTTATATTTTTTCTGGTATTTTTAGGCAAATCTACCATAATTTACCTGCTATTGCTCCACCTCAAAGGTAACATTCTTCGTATTTTCATCATAATTTTCAAGCCTGAGAACGCCCTTTTTCCCTTCCAATGACGGAAGGATATTTTTTAAAAGCATCAGTTTTTCCTCCACCTCATTTCCTTCGCCGAGCGAGGCTCTTGCATCATCAAAATACAGTGTCAGATTCCTCGACTTATCAAAATAAATCTTTGTCGCATCAATTTCATACGTTGACAGAAGCTGGGTGATACTCAGAATATCTCCGAAAATTGCACCATCCTCTACCGGAAGCGCCTCGCCCAGCGCAAAGGAACCGATCCGAAGCCCGATGACAAGGGGAATACCCGGTGTCTGCTCATCGGAAATCTCAACCACGATTCCCTCCCTGTCAAAATAGACGTAGTTTCCCAAAGTCTCCACACACCCTGCCAGCGCCTTTTCATAGACAAGAATTTCAATCGCATCCGGTGCGATCACTTCCACCGTCATCGACTCGATAAAAGGAATGTCGGAAATCTCTTTGTTCCTGTACTTTAATGAGAGAAACAAAGAATTCTCCGACATCCCGCCCTGCAGAATCATATTCTTGATCTCCTCATCCGTATAGTGCTCATTTCCTTCTACCTCCACCTTTGTAACCTTGTATACGGAACTGATATAGTAATAAGTCCCTCCTACGAAAAGCACAAGAAGAAGCAGCAAAATGATCATAATTCTTTTTTTGGTAAAAATCATCCTGTTTTTGTTCATTCAGGTCATTAACTCCATGTTTCCTCCGAGGCACTGCAAATCTCTGCATATGTCCTCATAGCCCCTGTCAATATACCGGCAGCCCGTGATCATCGTCTCACACCGCGCGCAAAGCCCGGCAATCACAAGTGCCGCACCGCCTCGCAGCTCACCGGCTGCAACCTCATTTCCAACCAAATATTTTACACCGCAGACAACCGCCGTGTCCTTACTGATCTGTATATCCGCCCCCATCCTCCTTAACTGCTCTGCCACCGCAAACCGGTTTTCAAAAATCCGCTCACGAACGCAGCTCACACCTTCCGCAAGAGAGAGCGCCGCCAGAAGCGGTGACTGCAGATCCGTCGGAAAGCCGGGATATACAGCGGTTTCAAGATACGGAATCGGACAAATTCCGCCTCCGGCATCCAGCTCAATACAGTCTCCGCTTGCGGTGACCTTTGCCCCGAGCTTTTTAAGCACCTCAACTACACTGCCCAGATGCCATACAGGAGCCCTGTGTAAAAGGATATGTCCCCTGCTCGCCACGCCCGCAAGCAAATATGTGCCCGCAACAATCCGGTCGGAAACGACCGTAAATTCCACCGCATGCAGCTGTCTGACGCCTTCGATCTCGTACTGACCCTTTTTGCCCAGCACGATCTTAGCACCGGCACAGTTCAGAAAGCGGACCAGCTCTGTCACCTCCGGCTCCCTTGCACCGCCTTCAATCAGCGTTCTTCCCTGTGCTGTCACAGCCGCCAGTATGGCATTCTGCGTCGCTCCGACACTCGGAAAATCCATGCGGATGGTGCTGCCGGTCAATCCGTCCGTTTTTGCATGAATGCAGTCCGCCGCCTCCTCGAAAACGGCTCCGAGCAGTCCGAGCGCCTTCTTGTGCAGATCGATCGGTCTTTTCCCTATGATGCAGCCTCCCGGATAATATAAGGTAATCTCTCCTCTCCGGGCAAGCATGGCTCCCATAAAGACGACCGAACATCGCATCGCTTTGACATATTCCTTTGGAAGCCTGGAATCTCCGATCTCCTTTGCATCGATAACCAGAGACGTTCCTTCCCATCGTACCTTGCACCCGATCTGCTCCAAAATACTTATCATATGATAGATATCCGCAATCTTCGGGCAGTTATGTACTACTGAAATGTCCGGTATCAGCACCGCCGCCGCCAGAATCGGCAGTGCGGCATTCTTTGACCCCTGAACATCCACTTCTCCATGCAGAATATTGGGACCGCTTATTTTTATACAATTCATAGTTCACCTTCCTGATAGTATTAGACAGGAAAAACCAAATCTATTTTATACTATGCAGGGTCGGGTTTTCTATACATTGTACATCTGCAAGGATTGTAGTTTTTTAACCGACATCGTTTAACCGGATGCCTCTGGAGACACTCAAAACAAGACCGATTTCCGTCAGCAGGAACAAAACGGACGTACCGCCGTAGCTGATGAACGGAAGGGAAATACCGGTATTCGGAATCGTGTTTGTCACGACTGCAATGTTCAAAATGACCTGTATCGCAATATGCCCCAGTACACCGACAACCAGCAGAGCGCCGAACAGGTCAGGCGCATTGTTGGCGATGACCATAAATCTCCAGAGCAATATGACAAACAAAAGAATAATGGCAAATGCGCCGAACAATCCGAGCTCCTCACAGATGATCGAAAAAATCATATCGTTTTGCGCCTCCGGCAGAAAGCCGAGCTTCTGCATGCTTCTGCCAAGCCCCTTGCCGAGCAGTCCGCCCGAGCCGATGGCGTAAAGCGCCTGGAGCGTCTGAAAGCCCTTGCCCGAAGCATAGGCCTGCGGGTCAAGCCATGCCAGAATGCGGGCAAAACGGAATCCGGAGGAATCATCCGCATTATGTACGATATAGGCGATGAGTCCGGCAGCACCGGCAACCGCCGCCAGCCCCATCAGAATATACTTTTTGTAATCAGGAGTCGCAAC
Source organism: Lachnospiraceae bacterium (assembly GCA_017476765.1). GTDB lineage: Bacteria > Bacillota > Clostridia > Lachnospirales > Lachnospiraceae > JAFUZE01. The sequence goes on along the minus strand of JAFUZE010000211.1, from coordinate 256 downwards.
AAAGATCATCAGCACCGCGATTCCCATAACAATAATCGCACTGCTCAGATTGTTTGTGATGACCTTGATCATGACCGCAATCGGCGCCGGCATTAAAAGGATTGTGACAAAGCCCTTGAACGTGCGAATACTCTTGCCCATCTTACACACCATGACCGCCAGAAATAAAATCATTGCCAGCTTGGCGATCTCCGCCGGCTGAATGCTCAGCGGTCCGATGACGATCCATCTCGAAGCACCCTTTGTCGTCTTGCCG
>JAFUZE010000210.1 GCA_017476765.1 Lachnospiraceae bacterium | reverse complement strand
TGGACCTCCACCTCAAAGATTTTGAACATGTCCGCAAAGAACGGATTGCTTATGCTCTTTACTAAAATGGCAATGCTTCTGCCGTCCGAACGTTTTAAATTTCTGGCACTGTTGTTCGGTACATATCCATGACTCTTGATGACCTCCATGATCATCTGCTTCGTCTCTGGATTGATATCCGGATGGTTGTTGATTGCTCTGGAAACTGTGCTGACACCAACACCGCAAAGCTTAGCGACGTCTTTTATTGTGATTTCTTCCATTCCTATCAATTCCCATCGTTTCTGCTACAAGCGGTAGTAAAGCTTCGTCCAGCTATAAATCTCCTCCGCCAACTCGTCCGTAAACTGACCGTCCTTCATACGCCACTTCCAGTTATTCCCAAGCGTAGAAGGAATATTGATTCTTGCCTCTGAGCCAAGTCCGAGATAATCCTGCATCGGAATGATCACTGTATCAGCTACACTTGCAAGACAAGCTCTGACAAACGGTTTATGTATGTCTTTATTTGATTTGATATTCAAATACTTCTTGGCAAAGGCTTTATCCTTTCTATTGCAAGCCGACCACCAGCCCACAATCGTATCGTTATCATGCGTACCTGTATACACAACATTGTTCTGAATATAATTGTGCGGCAGATAATCGCTTTCCTCTCTCGAATCAAACGCAAACTGCAAAATTTTCATTCCCGGGAATCCGGTCTTCTTTACAAGCTTGATGACAGTGTCTGTCATAAAGCCCAGATCCTCTGCGATGACCTTTCTCTTGCCCAAAGTTTCCTTCATGACCTTGAACAGATCGTAGCCCGGTCCCTTCATCCATTTGCCGAACTCTGCGGTCGGATCCCCATATGGGATGGAATAATATTCATCAAAGCCTCTGAAATGGTCAATTCTGACAACATCATAAAGCTCATAGCAATGTGCGATGCGCCGCATCCACCATTCATAGCCTGTCTCCTTGTGATATTCCCAATTATAGAGTGGGTTACCCCAAAGCTGGCCGGTCTTGGCGAAAGCGTCCGGCGGACATCCTGCCACTGCGATCGGCTGGAACTTGTCATCAAACTGGAACAACTCCGGATTCGCCCATGTATCCGAGCTGTCGAATGCGACATAAATCGGAATATCTCCGATAATTTCCACACCGTTTTTGTTTGCGTACTCTTTTAATTCACTCCACTGCTTCGCAAAATAAAATTGCTGGAATTTGTAGAAATCCACATCCTCACTGCACTCTTTTGCATATTTCTTAAGCGCTGCTTTCTGGCGGGTCTTGATATCCTCGTCCCACTCTGCAAAACTCTTACCGTCATACTTGTTCTTAATTGCCATGAACAGTGCATAATCCTCAAGCCACTGCTCCGATTTTTTCACAAATGCTTTGTAAGCATCACGATCTGCATCAAATCTCCGGAAGGCTTTCCTCAGCACATCGAACCTTGCATTGTACACCTTCTCATAATCGACATAACCGTCATCCTCACCAAAATCGTACTTGTCACACTCTTCCTTGGTAAGAAGCCCCTCATCAATCAAAAGTTCCAAATCAATGTAATAAGGATTCCCTGCAAAAGTAGAGAATGACTGGTATGGAGAATCCCCATACCCAGTCGGTCCAAGCGGTAAGATTTGCCAATAGCTTTGCCCGCTTTTCTTTAGTAAATCAATAAATTCATATGCTTTTTTACCAAATGTTCCAATTCCATACTTGGACGGAATGCTGGACACCGGAAATAAAATACCGCTTTTTCTCATGTTCTCCTCCATCAAATTCATTTCAAAAACATACTTTACCTTAACCCTTTACAGCACCGGCAACAACACCCTCGATAATGTACTTCTGGCAAGCTAAGTAGAAGATTACGATCGGAATAATTGCAAGTACGAGCATAGCCATCATGGCACCCATATCCTTGTTACCGTTTGAACCTACTAAGAGCTGAACGACAACCGGAATCGTCTTATATTTGGTAGAAAGACCAATTACCAGATATGGCAGAAGGTAATCGTTCCATACCCACATTGCCTGAAGGATTGCAACGGTAATCGTCGTAGGCTTCAGGATCGGAAATACAACCTGAAAATAGTTCTGAAGCGGATTACATCCATCCATGAAGGAAGCTTCCTCGATTTCAAGCGGAATGGATTTTACAAAACCGCTGAACATAAATACCGCAAGTCCGGCACCGAAACCTAAATACAGGAAACACATACCGATCGGCGTGTTCAGGTGAAGCTTATCTGCAAGGCTTGTCATCGTAAACATTACCATCTGGAACGGTACGACCATAGAGAATGTAAACAGATAGTACAGTCCGCTCGCAAGCTTGCTCTTCACTCTTGTAATATAGTATGCTGTCATCGATGTAAATAGAAGGATGAGAGCAACCGAAATAATCGTAATAAAGAAGGACCAGAAAATTGCACTCAAAAATCCGTTCTTCGTCAGACCGGTCACATAGTTTGTAACGCCTGCAAAGGTCTCTGAATTCGGCAGAGCAAACGGATTCTTACTGATGTAAAACTTTCCTTTGAATGAGTTAATCAAAATAAAGATAATCGGGTAGAGAAACGCTACTACTAAGAGGCACAAAATGACGAATGCAATATTTTGACCTACTGTCTGTTTTTCTTTAATCTGCGTATTACTTCCTTTAGCCATTATTGATCTACCTCCTTGTTTCTTGTAAATACTAACTGAATCGCACCGATCGCTGCTACAATGATAAAGAAGATCACTGCCTTAGCCTGACCAACGCCCTGGAAACCGGTCTTGCCATAGAACGTATTGACGATGTTAAGAGCCATCATCTCTGTTCTGTGCATCGGTGCACCTGCTGTAAGTGCAAGGTTCTGATCGTAAAGCTTGAAGCTGTTCGATAACGTCAGGAAGGTACAAATCGTAATAGACGGCATTACCATCGGAATCGTAACATTGATCAGAGTCTGCCATGATGTTGCGCCGTCAATTTTAGCTGCTTCGATCAGGTCGGTCGGCACATTCTGCAGACCGGCAATGTAGATAATCATCATATAACCGATCATCTGCCAGTTCATCAGGAGAACAAGACCCCAATAACCGTATGTCGAATTTGATACAAGTGTTGTCTGGTATTTCAGTAAAATTGCATTTAACATCTGCTGCCAGGTGTAACCCAATACGATACCGCCGATCAGGTTCGGCATGAAGAAAATCGTTCGGAAGATATTGGTTCCCCTGATCTTTTTAGTCAGGACAAGCGCCAGGGCAAATGCCAGAATATTGATAGACAAAATTGCCACAATTACAAATTTAACCGTAAAGCCCAATGCACTTACAAAGCTGTTGCTTCCGACAAAGGCTTTTACATAATTGCTGACTCCCACAAACTTTGCATTGTCGACTGTCGTGAATTCACAGAATGACATGTACACACCCATGATGAACGGGATGATAAATGCAAGGGCGAAGGCAACTAATGTCGGCAATGTAAATACTAAAAAATACCTTTTCAAAGTTTTTTGCATATGTTTTCTCCTTAAAATGAATTTGTTGTCCCTCGTTTAGATAAAAATGGCAAGGGAGTATAGCATCCCCCTTGCCATCCTTTTGCTACTCAAAACTTATTTCGTTAAGACTCTTATTCTGTAGCTGTCTTTTCTTCAGCCCATCTGGTAACGAATACATTCTTAACATCATCCCAAGAGTAGTTGCCGTTGCAGTACTCACCTAAAGCTGCACCAAAGTCATCCTTGAAATCCTGGCTTGGGAAGATTGTAAACATCCAGTTTACAGCTGTCTTTCCGCTTTCCATAGACTCGAACATAGACTTTGCTAACGGATCGCTTGGTCTCTCAGCCTCTGTAAATGTTGAGAACGGAGCTGTGTTACCTAACTTGTTAACCATGTCATCCTTACCTTCGTCAGAAGAGATTAACCAGTTAACGAATTCCTTTGTAGCTGCGATATCAGCCGGATCAGCATTCTTGTTGATACTCCAGAAGTTCTCTGTACCGATACATAATCCCTGATTTTCCTCGCCTGATACACCTGTGTAGATCGGAAGGAACTTGCAGTCTTCTTCTTTTACAACGTTGCCGTCAACACCTGAAATCTGACCCCAAGCCCAGTTACCGTTCTGAACCATAGCGGACTGTCCTAATGCGAACTCAGCCATAGAAGATGTAACGTCCTGAGCTGTTAACAGTGTAGGAGCCATTGTAGAGTTGTTGATGTACAGATCGAAGATGTTCTTGAAGTTATCTGAATATGTGAACTCGATTGCATCTGTATCGTCGATGTTCTTATCCTTTAACTCATAGTAAACCGGAAGGTTTGCTAAGTGTGTCTGCCATCTCCAGTCCTCGCCTGGAAGTAAGGAAGTATTAGAGAATACGCCGTCGATTCCTAAATCATCCTTCTTAGCCTGCATATCTTCTACAACTTCTTTTAACTTGTCAAAGTTGTTGATCTCGTCAATGCTTGTTGCCTTTGCACCGTCCATTGCAAAGTACTGCTGCATAATTGCGTCATTGTAAATGATACCGTAGCACTCAACTGTGTAAGGGATACCATAAACACCGCCGTCCTCGCCTGTTACTGCAAGAGACTTATCTGTTAAATTGCTGTACAGATCTGTGTCTGATAAATCCAGTGTGTAATCCTTCCAGTTCTTGTATCCGATCGGTCCGTTGATCTGGAATAATGTAGGAGCATCTTCCTTAGCGATCTCAGACATCAATGTCTGCTCATAAGTACCGGATGCTGCTGTTACGACCTTAACGTCTACGCCTGTAGCCTCTGTGTAAGCTGCTGCGATCTCCTGCCATACTTCGTCAACCTCAGGCTTGAAGTTTAAGTAGTATACAGAACCGCCTTCTGCTGATGCAGCACCGTCATCGCTTGCATCTGCAGCGTCGTCTGTTGCTGCGTCATCTGTTGCCGCATCATCCGTTGTTCCTGAATTAGCTGGAGTATTGGAACTGTTGTTACCACATCCGGCTAACATAGAAGCAACCATGGATACACATAAAAGTGCGCCAATAAGTTTCTTTTTCATACCTTTACCTCTCTTTTCTATTGCTGAGTTTTTAGTTGCTAAGCGTTCCTCCCTATTTAGAACACCTGCACAACGGAATCGTTTTCGGTAACGTTTCCGATGTGCAAATTTATGGTATCACATTTGCACAAAAACTTCAATCTTTTTTTGTACTTTCGGCACAATAGTAAATTATTCGACAATGTTTTTGTGCGCTTTTTACAAAAAAATTCCCCATGAATATCATGGAGAATTTTTCTTGAATCATGCGGCCTATCATATGTCTTTTATCGTTTTTATGTTTTTCTTATTTCAGCTTCCAGATGTCGCGGTTGTACTCTTCAATCGTTCTGTCTGAGGAGAAGAATCCTGCCTTTGCAATATTTGTCAGCATCATCTTCTTCCACTTCTGGGTATCCTCATAATCCTCGAACATTCTGTCTTTGGTCGCAATGTAATCCTTTAAGTCAAGGAGTGTCATGAACCAGTCTTTGTTCAGGAGCTCATTGTACAATCTCTCCAGATTCTCCTTAGAGCCGACCTTCAGCACTTCATCGCTCACGATAAAGTCTACTGCTTCCTTGATGACCGGATCATTGTTATAGAAATCTCTGGATACATAGTCTGCCTTCTCATAGTGTGCAATGACCTGATCCGACTTCTCACCGAAGATGTAAATATTGTCATCGCCAACCAGATCGTGAATTTCTACGTTTGCACCGTCGGAAGTACCGATCGTCACAGCACCGTTGAGCATGAACTTCATGTTACCGGTTCCGGAAGCCTCCTTGGAAGCCAGCGAAATCTGCTCCGAGATATTACATGCCGGAATCAGCTTCTCTGCATAGCTTACATTGTAGTTCTCAACCATCAGAACGGTCATGTAAGGACTTACGTCCGGATCATTCTTGACGATCTCCTGTAAGCAGAGCAGTAAGTGAATAATATCCTGTGCAATGACATATGCAGGAGCTGCCTTTGCACCAAAAATGAAGGTGATTGGCGTGGTAGGCTTCTTGCCGCCCTTGATCTCCAAATATTTGTGGATGATATAGAGGGCATTCATTTGCTGACGCTTGTACTCGTGCAGTCTCTTTACCTGAATATCAAAGATGGAATCCGGATTCAGCTCGATTCCTTCATTTTCCTTTACATAAGCGGCAAGTTCAAGCTTCTTCTGGTTCTTAATGTCATAAAGCTTGTCAAGCACTGCCTGATCATCAATCTTCTCCAGCAATTTCTCCAGTTCTTTTGCATCCTTCTTGTAGCCATCGCCGATTGTCTCGGAAAGGAACGCTGCAAGCGGTCTGTTACATGAGAGCAACCATCTGCGGAACGTGATACCGTTCGTCTTGTTATTGAACTTCTCCGGATAAATCTTGTAGAAGTTGTTCAACTCGGTATCCTTGAGGATTTCCGTATGGATAGCGGCAACGCCGTTTACGGAGAAGCCGTAGTGAATGTCGATGTGAGCCATATGTACCCTGCCATCCTTATCGATGATCTGCACAGACGGATCCTCATATTTTGCTGCAACACGTTTGTCTAATTCCTTAATAATCGGAACCAACTGCGGAACGACCTTCTCAAGATAAGCAAGCGGCCATTTCTCCAGCGCCTCTGCCAAAATTGTGTGGTTCGTGTATGCACACGTCTTGCTCACTACGTCGATTGCCTCATCCATCGTAAATGCCTTGTCATTTACAAGAATGCGGATCAGCTCCGGAATAACCATCGTCGGGTGTGTATCGTTGATCTGGATCACTGCATGCTCGTACATCTTGCGCAGATCATACTGCTTTTCCTTCATCTCCTTCAGAATCAGCTGTGCTGCGTTGCTTACCATGAAGTACTGCTGATAAATACGGAGCAGGTTGCCTGCCTCGTCGGAGTCATCCGGATATAAGAATAATGTCAGGTTTTTCTCGATATCTTCTTTATCAAAGCTGATGCCGTCACCGACGATGCTCTCATCCACCGTCTCAATATCGAACAGTCTCAGCTTGTTGATGCCGTTCTCATAACCGATTACGTCAATGTCATAGAGTCTGGATTTTACGACTCTGTCGCCGAATGCAACATCAAACGTCACATCGGTCTTGTTCAGCCATGATTCGTCTTCGATCCACTCATTTTTTACAGCCTTCTGCTTTCTGTCCTCAAACACCTGCTTGAAAAGTCCCAGGTGGTAATTCAGACCGATTCCGTCACCCGGAAGCCCGAGTGTTGCGATAGAATCAAGGAAGCATGCTGCCAGTCTTCCGAGTCCGCCGTTTCCGAGAGACGGCTCCGGCTCAATCTCCTCGATGCGGGAAAGCTCTTTCCCGTTTGCCTTCAGGATGTCATCCAGCTTTTCATATACTCCAAGATTGATCAGATTGTTGGACAAAAGCTTACCGATCAAAAACTCTGCGGAAATGTAATAGATCTTTTTGTCTCCGCTGATCGGTGCCGTTGCGTCCATGAGCCCCTTCGTCAACTGGAGAATTGCACAATATAACTGCTCGTCTGTACAATCAGCAATCGACTTTTGATACATGTCGCTTGTCAAATCCTGTAACTGTTGTTCCAAATTCATTAGTAGAACCTCCCTTTGCATTTTTAATTGTAAAGTCATACTATTCCTCCTTACTACTATAGAAGACCTGACTAAAACATTTCAACTTAATATTGCCAGATTGTGGAAAACGTTTTCTCCCACTTTGTTACTTTCCTCTATACTTTAGCATAGGAAAACGTTTTCTGCAAGTGTTTTTTTCTATTTTTTTAAACTATTTTTTTGTAATCCCTTTAGTAGCAGCGTCCGCCTACTAACTTGTGCCGGTCAGCAGATAATATCCTTATACTCCATTCTTGCAAGTGTGTAATCGAGCACGATATTGCGCCCGTCTCCCCCGTTCATAAGGTGATTCAGTTCCTTGACCGCCTCACTGGAAACCCTTGCAAAATTCTGACAGACCGTATTCATCTGCTTGCCCACATAGCCCATCAGTGTGATCCCGTCAAAGCCGCAGACCGGGCGGAAAATATCCATCTCCGTCAGTGCATTCATCGCCCCGATCGCCATCAAATCCGAAGCGCACACGACAACATCCTTGTTCTTCGCATACCGGAACGTGATTTCCCTCGCCCTCAGCTCGCTGAACTCTCCGTTCTTAATCAGCAGCTTCAGATTCATCTCCTCGGCAAGACGTTTCATTCCGTTCAGGCGCTCCTGCGTGATATATCCCTTTCTCTTGCCTGCAATATACAGGACACGCTTACAGTTATTGTCGACAATCGTTTTCTTTGCGACATCGTACTGCGCCTGCTCATTGTCGATCCAGATCGATGAGGTCGTCTCGTTCGTCATCGGGGCATCGATGATAACTACCTTAAATTCACGCGATTCGATCAGCTTATGTAAAATGACATCCTCCTTGTTCATACCGCAGATGATAATACCGGCGATATTCTGCGACTCAAAATATCTTGTTATTCCCTCCTCGGTCAGATCCTTGATCATCGAGAAGAACACGGTGATGATATCCAGCCCCAACTCCTTCGCCTGTGTGATCGCCCCAAATAAATACTGCATATTGATTTCGTCGACTACCTGCGCCTGCGTATCGAGATTGATCAAAATTGCAATTCTTCCCGCCTGCTTGCTCGACAACATCGATGCGGCCGCATTCGGGACGAAGCCCAGCTCTTCGATTGACTGATTCACTTTCTTTCTGGTTTCTGCGCTGACATTCGGATAGTTGTTGAGCACCTTCGACACTGTCGAGATCGCCACCCCTGCATGCTTCGCCACATCCTTTATCGAAACCATTCTCATTACCCCTATTCTTCCGGTTTGGAAAACGTTTTCTTTCATATTAGCTCATTTTTAAACCGTTGTAAATACTTTTTACACAATCGAGCGAGGGAAATCCTCACTCGATGTCCGTTGCCCGACAAATAAAAACTCATGCAAGCACGATCTCTGCTTGTCGGGCTATCGCACAAAAAAGGCTTCGCATACGCAAAGCCTTTTTCCTTATTATTTACATTTATTCTTATTCTTTTATCTGAAAAATTTATAACGGAGCTTATTTGCGCACGAGATGACGCGGAGTACCGTTCACAAACAGCGGAAGCAGCTCGCCCATAATGAGCGGTCTTGCATATTTCTCATATCCGTCATTTAAGTTCGTGCCGTCCTCTGTAATCCACTCGGCAGGAACCGGTCTTTCCACATTGGCAATCGCATGAATATCGTATGCGCTTGTTCCGCACTGATAAGGATCATCCCCGTTTCTGTCAAGGGTGATCATCATTCCCGTCTTACCTTCCTCGGCAGCCTTCACTGCATCTGCACCAACCTGGAATGCCTCGTTGATATCGGTCAGGGAAGCTAAATGTGTTGCTGCACGCTGCAAAGTAGAAAACTCAACCGCACGGGTTTTAAGACCTGTCTCTGCCGCAACAAGCTGTGCCAGATAAGCAGCAGTTCCCGACATCTGCTTATGTCCGAATGCATCGACTGCCACATTCTCATTGGCAAGCTCACACACATAACGTCCGTCAGCGACATGTACGCCTTCGGAAACTGCGATCACAACAGATGACTTTGTAGCTGCAAGCTCTTTTACCTTTGCCATGAACGCATCGATATCAAACACCTTTTCCGGTAAGTAAATTGCGTCAACGCCTGAGCAGTCAGAACCTTTTGCCAGTGCCGCTGCTGCGGTCAGCCAGCCTGCGTTACGTCCCATGATCTCCACGATGCAGACGGTAGGCTTCTGAGCACCAAAGGACTCATTGTCGCGAATGATCTCCTTGATGGAGGTTGCAATATATTTTGCTGCGGAGCCGTAGCCCGGACAGTGATCTGTGATCGGAAGATCGTTATCGATCGTCTTCGGCACACCCATAAATCTCTGCGGCTTATTGTGAGCTGCCGCATAATCAGACAGCATCTTTACCGTATCCATCGAATCGTTTCCGCCACAGTAGAACAGGCACTCAATGTCATGCTTCTCCATGATCTCAAATACTTTCTCATACGTATCCTCATGTCCTTCGATCTTCGGCATTTTAAAACGGCAGGAGCCGAGGAATGCTGAAGGTGTTCTCTTGAGCAGCTCAATGTCTGCCTCGTCCTGTAAATATTCACCAAGGTCACAGAGCTTGTCCTGCAAAAATCCTTCGATTCCGTGAACCATTCCGTAAACCTTATTCACTCCTAATTTCTTTGCTGCTGCGTATACACCTGCCACCGATGAGTTGATTACAGCTGTAGGTCCGCCTGACTGTCCAACAACAATGTTTCCTTTCATTTCCATATCTCCTTTTGCTTTGTATTCTCGTAAGCCCCTGCATATCGCAGAGAGCCTGCATCACACCGATTATAACAAAATTATCCAATGAATACAAGGGTGTCCTAATCATCTTTTCGTTTCGCCCCTGTTTTGTTCCGTTCGCGCTGTTTGTCATTGATAAACTTCGCAATCCGCACATTTTCCTGCGGGAACTTGCTGCCGTACAGCGTGCGGTCTGCGTCCATTTCCTCTATTCTGACAATGGTCGCAGTGAGCTTGAACTGCGTTTCCGACGTATCGTCCGTGAAGGTCAGGACTACGGTCGTTGAAATCTTAGGCGGATAAGTCGCCTTCTGCAAATGCTTGTTATAGAGAATAAAGGCGATCCCCGTCGCACTGATATCCCTGATGATTGCCGGAAAAAATTTCGAATTCAGACCGATCTGCGCATATCCGTCACATCCCAGCCACAGCCGGTAACTCTCTCTCCGGTTAATCTCCTTCATATTCTTTTCCGAGATAAACACATGATATTTCTCACCGCTCGGAAAAGCGACCTGTTTGACTGCCACGCCCTGCCACTCGTACGGCTTATTGCTCTCCCTATCCATATAGGATACTCTGTACACTGCCCCCTTTTCGGGGAAGCCGATCACCTTGTCATTTTTTTTGATCGCTTCTACAACAACATACGGCAGCTTCTTGCTGATCGTTTCCAGCGAACGCGCCTGCCGCTTATCCTCCACAAGTACGGACTGCGTATCAAATTCCAGCCGCGTCGCCCCCATCAACACTTCCAGCTTCACCGGCATTCCGGCACTGATCTCACTTATATACATTTCCTATCTCCCATTTTCTCATTTGCATATCATAGCTTATATCCTTCAGCCCCGAACGCCGCTCTCCCACTTGCCGAAATTTAACCGGACTTCCAGTGATTATAAGCTCTGCATGTAATACCGCTTACCAGTTATCATACCATATTATTTTTAGGTTGACAAACACCTTAGACTATGTTTAAATAATTCTCGGCGACATTTACGCGGATGTGGCGGAACTGGCAGACGCGCTAGACTTAGGATCTAGTGGGAGACCGTGCAGGTTCGATTCCTGTCATCCGCACGATCAAGAGTCCATACGGGCTCTTTTTATTTTTGTTACCATTCGCGATCTAACCGTCCTTGAATAGTAACTTATTTTTCCATTCCGCAGGTATGCGGCGCCGCGCAAAAAGGAATGCAGGCACAAAAAAAGCACGGACATATCTACATGCCGCGCTGTCTGATACTAATTCGTGAGCCACCGGGGACTCGAACCCCGGACAACTTGATTAAAAGTCAAGTGCTCTACCACCTGAGCTAGTGGCCC
>JAFUZE010000209.1 GCA_017476765.1 Lachnospiraceae bacterium | reverse complement strand
GAACCTGATCGAACAGCCGCTTGCCTTTTTGCGGAGTCAGTCGCTTTGGCCGCTTTCCCTGTATCTGCCCCAAATTGATCTGCAAAGGGCAGGCTTTGCTTGCAGCGCTTCTCTGCTGGCACTGCTGCCGTCGCTGTTTCTTTTTCTGTGGGGACAGGAGTATTTGAGGAGCGGAATTGCAATGGAAGCGATCAAGGAGTGAGCGGCAGGACGAGCCCGTACAAAATAGCGGAAGCTTTGCTTCGGGCGGCGGAGCGTTCCTCGTTTTCGTTATTTTGTACATATTCTGAACAGTTCCTTAATGGGATAGTCGAAATATATCGTGAGGTAGAGAGAGAAAGTACAGGAAAAATGATGAATGTAAAACATTTCGAAATCAAAAATAGAATAAAGGGAAGCGGAGCAAGATTGTTTGCTGCGTCTATGGCATTTTTTCTTTTCTTTGGAATCTTCTCCCGCATTCTGGATTCCTTTCAGGTGACAAGGGTGAGCGTGACAGCTCCCTCGGAGGATAAAATTGCGTATGAGATATACGCTGCAGGAAGTGTCGAGGCTGACAGGGAGTTTGCCACACTGACACATGCAGGGATTGTCGTCGGAACAGTCTATGTCCGTGAGGGAGACCGGGTGTCCGAAGGGCAGCCGCTGTTTGACCTTTCGATGGAGAGCATCGAGGAACAAATGACACTTCTGGAGGATGAAATATTGATTCTGGAGTATCAGGAAAAGGCACAGGAAGAAGCTCTCGCAAAAGCGCAGGAACAGCGGAGAAGGGAAGCGGAGCGCGCCGGATGGGATGCCGCTTTTGACAAGGAGGCAGCCGATGCCGGAATCGAAAGGGCAAAGCGCAATTTGCAAAAAGCAAAGGAACAGCTTGAGGACTACATAGAGGAAACAGAGAGAGGAAAGTCTGTCATAAAGGAAGAAACGATTGCGGAAGATGAGAGCGCCGATCAAGCGGACGCAGGACAGAGGCTTGGAGGGGAGACAAACGAAGGGCAGATGTCTGCAGGCGAAATGGCTGAGAACGGGACGGAGGGCATCGTGACAAGCGACGGAGAGACCGAGGAAGATCAGACCCTGCAGCAGTTACAGGATGCGGTCGAGCAGGCGCAGCAGACCTACGAAGATGCAGTCCGCACCGCGCGACAGGTACAGATGGAGTCGCAAAGAAAATTGGAGGATGCTTCTTTGGGAGAGACAAACAATTATGAGAGAGAGATAAGCGCCATCTCAAGGAAGGAAAAGCAGCAAACATTATCTGAGCTTATGCAATTAAAGGAGGCGCATGGTGTGGTGGTATCTCCCGGCGAAGGAATCGTAACAGAGCTTGCTGTCAGGACAGGTCAGAGGACTACCGATACGGCAGCGGTTACTATGGCGGATGCCGCCTCCGGCTTTGCGTTCAGGGCGCAGATCGGTAAGGAGGACGCAGAGCATATCCGTGTGGGAGACCATGCAGTGCTTGAGAGCACCGGAAAGAAGCTGGAGGATGCCGAGGTGGCTTCCTTGCAGCCCGATCATGACAATGTGCAGATGGTCGATGTGACGATCAGACTGCCAAAGGAGACGTTTACAATGGGCGAGAGTGTTTCCATGAAAATTGTCAAATATTCCAAGCGCTATCCGCTTGTCATTCCGCTGACGGCTCTCCATACGGAAAATGAAAAAGCGTATGTTCTGGTTATGCAGGAGGAGGAGACGGTGCTCGGCGGACAGTATTTTGCAAAAAGGATTGATGTGGAGGTAATCGAAAAGAATGAACGAAGTGCTGCGGTTCGCGAAGGACTTCTTACAGCGGAGGACAAGGTGATCGCCGACTCGGATTCGTATGTGGAGGCAGGAGCGCGGGTGCGCCTGTGGAAGCAATGAAAAAACGAATGGGAAAAAGGGCAAAAAAGTTCTTTTTTATTTGTCTGGCAGTCTGTTTTATATTGCTTGGGAACCTTCATCTTCGGCAGGCTCAAGCATCACAGGGGCAGGTGACCATCCTGATCGATGCGGATATGGCACAGGCGGCGCTTAAGCGATATCAGGCGGCATGGGATTGTGGTGACCCGGCACAGGCAGCAGGCTATTCGATTTGGTGTGAGCAAAAAAACAAAGCAGTCTTTGACAAGAACAGCGGGAGGCAGAGAAGTGTCAGTGTCATTTCCTTTACCGGATCGTCACAGCTCCTGCTGCCCTATGGGGTTGTTTTGCATGACAGTGATGAAAAGGGATGTCTGCTTGATAAACGGACGGCGAAAGAGCTGATCGGGGATGATCATGTAATCGGCGCAGTGCTTCTGATTGATGGAAGAGAATGCACGATAAGAGGGGTTTTTGACAGCCCTCGGAACCTTGTGCTCCTACCATACACAAGGGAAGGTCAGGAGTGGGGAACAGAGGAACAGGAGGGAAGCTTACACGGGCAGACTCAGGAAAAGGGCGATGCGGACTGCTGGCGCATCACGATACAGCGGGAGATTGCCCGCACATGCAGGCAGACAGCGGAAAGATGGATGCAGACGGCGGGGGTCACGGGAAGGATGGTTCGGCTGGACCTGCTCACGGGCGTATCCTGGGTCAGGGAGATGCTGCCGGGTAAATTTTCGGATTTTGATCAGATAATTAACAATGCTGTAACCAAAAGGGACGAGATTTTGATGCTCATGCAGGCAGAGAAAACCTGTTTGGAAATGCAATGCCTTTCCGACTGGCTGGAGGGAGTTCTGTTTTGCTTTGCAGGATGGCTGCTATTGTATATACAAGGGGGAAAAGCTTAAGGACAGCGAACATGTTTAATGAAATATTAAGGAATTCTTGATTGACAAGTCGGTCGGCAGGCTATAGACTTTTGGTATGAGGTCTATAACTTACCGACCACTTTTGCGCATATCCGGATATCGGTAAGGAAGCTGCGCAAACGCCTATTGGAAAACAGGCATGAGAGGAGGGCATATCATGTACCGCATGACAGATACGGAATGGAATTTCGCCAGATTGATCTGGGAGAGCGAGCCGGTTGCTTCCGGCGAGCTGGTCAGACTTTGTGAGAATCGCTTTGCATGGAAGAAATCGACAACGTATACCTTTCTAAAAAAGCTTTGCGAGCAGGGAATCTTCCAAAACGAAAGCGCACAGGTGCATTCGCTCATCAGTGAGGATGCCTATTTGCAGGAGCAGGGGGAACAGTTTGTGGCGAAGACGTTTGATGGCTCGCTTCCGAAAATGATTGCGGCATTCATGCGCAGCAAAAGCCTGAGCAGGGAGGAAGTGGCAGAGATTGAACAGATGATCGATGCATATAAGGAGGAAACCGTGTGACGGTATGTATCAGGCATAGAAATAAAATATGGCAAACTGTTTTGAACTAATAATAATAAAAAATAAGGAAAACACAAACAGAGAGAACATTTTTCGTGGAAGGAAGTCGTGATATCGATGGATCAAAAGAGAAGTTCTGGTAATCAAAGGAGAAGTTCTGATATTCAAAGAAGAAATCCTGATAGTCAAAGAAGAAATCCTGATAGTCAAAGGAATAATCCTGATAATCAAAGAAAAAATATTGATAATCGTAAGAGTAATTTACAGCATCGAAAGAGAAGAAGGAGAATCAAGCCGGCTGAGAGGCGAATAAGGCTGCTCGTCCGTGCTGTCTCACTTTTGGTTGTATTGCTGCTTCTGTTTCTGGCACAGCGAGGCGTGGCTCTTCTGCTGAAGAGCAGAGAGGAATCGGCACAGGAGGCAGTTATCATCCAGAGGGAGGATACCGGGGAAGAGGTGCAGGCGCCGGACGTCGATGTGGAGATTATAGAAGCAGAGGAGGATCATGTGTTTACCGTATGCATTGATCCGGGGCACGGCGGAAAGGATATCGGTGCCAATAACGGGAAGCGTCTGGAAAAGGACGATGTGCTGCGTCTGGGAATTGCCCTCAAGGAATATCTGGAGGGACAGGGCGTAAATGTGGTCATGACAAGAGATACCGATGATTTTCTAAAGCTTTCTGCCAGATGTAAAATTGCCAATAAAGCTAAGGCGGATTTTCTCGTATCGCTGCACCGCAACACCGGAAAAGGAAACGGAGTGGAGACCTGGATTTTATCAGATGCAGATGAAGTGACAAGGACGTATGCAGGTGCAATCCTTGCCAATCTGGACGATGTCGGAATTTCCAGAAACCGCGGCGTGAAGCAGGGGACACAGGAAGGCGGTGAAAGTGATTACGCCATCAATTTAAATTCCAACATGCCGTCCTGCATTATCGAATTGGGCTTTCTGAACAGCCAGCAGGATAACAGCTTACTGGATTCGAATCTGGAAGCGTATGCTGCCGGAATCGGAAGCGCCATCACGTCGACCTATCAGGCTTATCAGGAGAAGGCTGCGGCTGCCGTTGAATCACGGGATGAAGCTGCAGCAAAGGATATGGCGGCGGAGGCAGAGGGCACAGACGGGGCAACCGCTTCATCAAACAGTGAGGAAAGCTCCAATCCGGCGGGAAGCACCGATTCGAAAGGCAATGTAACCTCCATTGCGCTCGTCAATGAGCCGATCGATGAGCTGTCTCAGGATACGACGCTTTTGGAATGGGGGCAGGGCAGGAACTTTGATGATCTGAACCGTCCGGGCGGATGCCTGATGTATCAGCAAAAATACGGGGATATGTCAGCGTACTTTTTAGGACCGTGGCAGGAGGGCGACCCAAAGGTCATCTACCTGACCTTTGATATCGGTTATACCAATGAATATACGATAAGCATCCTCGATACGCTTAAGGCAAAGGGGGTAAAGGCGGTGTTTTTTGCAACGCTTCCGGTCATAAACGATGAGTCGGCGATTGTAAACCGAATCATCAAAGAGGGTCATGAGCTTGCGAATCACAGTGTGACGCATCCGTCCGCAGGACTTCCGTCTGAAACGGTGGAGGAGCAGCGTGCGGAAATTATGGATGTGCATAATGCCTGTCTGGAAAAATACGGCTATACGATGCACCTGTTCCGGTTCCCTGCCGGCAAGTTCTCGGCACAGTCTCTGGCGATTGCCAACAACTGCAATTACCGCAGTGTGTTCTGGAGCTGGGCGCATCGTGACTGGAATACGGAAGATCAGCCGGATGTCCAGACTTCGCTAAATGCAGCGGTCGAGCGGCTTCATCCGGGAGCGATCTATCTTTTGCACGGAATTTCCTCCACCAATGCAGCAATGCTCGGTGATCTCATTGATGCGGCAAAGGAGCAAGGGTATGAATTTGCTTTGTTGCAGTAAGTATATGCCTTTTTTACAAAATATGGTATGATATGAAACGGGACTGTTTTATAGTTAAGAAGGTGCGCTGAATGAGTAAAAATTATGTATTGAATGATCTTGAGTATGACAATGTTCCGCTTGGTTTGTCAGATTGAGATTGTGGGAGAGTAAAAAGAAGGAAGGATAAAGGCGATGCAGTGGAGTGAGTTATTGTGTGAGGAGCGTATCCGCTCGTTTCAAAAGGGAGTGACCTCGAGTGATCTTCGAACAGAGTTTGAGAAGGATTATCACCGGATTATCGGCAGTGCATCCTTTCGAAGGCTGCAGGATAAGACGCAGGTCTTTCCGCTGGACAAAAGTGATTTTATCCGCACGAGACTGACCCATTCTCTGGAGGTCTCCTCGTTTGGGAAATCACTTGGGCAGAACATTTCGGAGCGGATTATGAGCGAGGGAAAAGACCCCTCCTTTGACATGCGCTCGAAGGCAGCCGTCTGCGATCTTCTGCAATGTGCGGGACTTTTACATGATATCGGCAATCCGCCGTTCGGGCACTTCGGGGAGACGGTCATCCGCGACTTTTTTATAGAGAATATGCCGTTACTCACCTACAAAGGGAAAAAGCTGACCGAGGTGCTGACGAAGCAGATGCGGGAGGACTTCTATCACTTTGAAGGTAATACGCAGGCACTCCGGGTTGTTACGAAGCTGCATTTCCTCGTGGATGAACACGGTATGAATCTGACCAAAGCGCTTCTTGCCACGATTATCAAATATCCGGTATCTTCCCTTCAAATCAACAAAAAGTCCGGAAACATCAAGGATAAGAAGCTGGGGTATTATTATGCCGACCGGGAGATTTTCGCCGAGATTCAGGACAGCTGCGGCACGCAGGGGGCGAGACATCCGCTTGCCTATGTGCTTGAGGCGGCGGATGATATTGCCTATAAGACGGCGGACATCGAGGATGCCTGCAAGAAGGGTTTGCTCAGCTATAAGCAGCTTTTGGAGGAATTAAAGAAGGATGCGCCTTCCGATAACAATACATACAAAGACTGCATACAAATCTTAGAGCACAAATATGACAAGGCTGTCAAAAACAAGTATGAAAATCCGGGACAATATGCGGTATCCAACTGGATTGTGAATGTGCAGGGAAAGATGATCGCCTGCGCCACGCAGTCCTTTATGGAGCATTACGATGCGATTATGAGCGGCAGCTACGACCGGGAGCTGTTGTGCGGGACAAAGATGGAGGAGCTGGCAGACCGGTTATCGGATATTGCCTTCCGCTATGCGTTTCAGTCTATGCCGATCTTAAAGCTTGAGGTTGCTGCCCAGACGATGCTCACCTTTTTATTGGAGAAGTTCGTCGATGCGGCAATCCATTTTGACACACAGGAAAAGCAGACTGCCATACAGAAAAAAATGATGCAGCTGATCTCCGAGAATTATAAAAGAATCTATGAAATTTATGCGAGGGATAAATCCGAGGAGGAACGTCTCTATTTAAGGCTTCTTCTCGTCACGGACTATGTCTGCGGTATGACCGACAGCTATGCGAAGAGCTTATATCAGGAGCTGAACGGCATCGTATAGCAGAAGTCAAAGGCATCGTGCAGAAAAAGTCAGACGACTTCGCACAGCAGAAGCCAAAGGCATCGTGCAGAAAAAGTCAGACGACTTCGCACAGCAGAAGCCAAACGGCATCGTATAGCAGAAGTCAAAGAAAGAGTTGGGACGATGATACAGGTTCATTGCAGGAAAGGACAGACAATTTTACAGGCATGTCAAAAGCAGGGCATTTTGGTGGACGGCGTGTGCGGCGGCAGCGGAAACTGCGGAAAGTGTAAGATGAAGATTATGCGCATTGCTCCGAAGGAGGGTGATGCAGGGCAGTCACGGATGCTTCCGCCGTCGGAAAAGGATATCCGGCTCCTTTCCGGGCAGGAGCTTGAGCAGGGATTTCGGCTTGCCTGCGCTGCCGTGCCGGAGGAGGACTGTGACATTCGGCTTGTTGATACGCCAATCGAAGAGATGGCTGTCGTCACCTCGTCCCGTGAGGTAAAGAGGCGGGAAGAAACGGATGCTTGCTTTCATACACACGAGCTTGCCGTTGTGGCAGACATCGGGACTACGACTCTTGCGATGCAGCTTGTTGCATGCACGCAGAACGAGACGAAGGTGCTTGCAACCTATACCGCCGTCAATGCACAGCGAAGCTTTGGGGCGGAAGTCCTTTCACGCATTGAGGCGTCAAATGCCAGATGGGGCGATGCGCTTAAGGATGCGCTTTTAAGAGGAATTGCAGAGGGGATGGAGGCGCTGACCGAACCAACGGCACAGGCTGCGTTTTCCGGTTCTGCGGCAGATGCTGGAGACAAGGCGGACAGTCGCGCGGCAGGAAGCGCCGAACCGGCTCGCCTCGTTCTGGCGGGAAACACGACGATGGTGCATCTGCTTATGGGCTATTCATGCGAGACGCTTGGGAGGGCTCAGTTTCGCCCTGTGTCGACAGACAGCATCCGGATGAAGGCTGAGCCGCTTCTTAAGCCCTATCTCACGGAAAAGACGGCGGCGCTCTTGAAGGAGACGGAGCTGTTCGTTTTTCCCGGTATCTCGGCATTTGTGGGCGGTGACATTGTTGCCGGTCTGTATGTCACGGGATTTTATAAAAGCGCCGATGTGCAGATTCTGCTCGATCTGGGCACGAACGGAGAAATCGTGATCGGAAACCGCATGCGCATGCTTGCCGCATCGACGGCAGCAGGACCGGCGTTTGAGGGCGGCGGTATCAGCTGCGGAAGTGCCGGGGTACGCGGCGCGGTCTGCGGGTGCACGATGAGGGCGGACGGCAGCTTTGACTTAACGACGATCGGCGGGGCGAAGCCGACGGGGATTTGCGGCAGCGGCATCATCGAGATTTTGTATGAGCTTTTAAAGGCAGGCAGAATCGATGAGACCGGACTGCTCGACGGAGGTGAATCGGAGCGTGTCATTTTGTATGGCGACACGATTTATCTGACCCAGAAGGATATCCGTCAGTTCCAGATGGCAAAGGCGGCGGTCTGTGCCGGCATCGAAACACTTGTGCGTGAATACGGCGTGCAGCCGGAGGAGGTTGCAGCCCTTTATGTGGCGGGCGGCTTCGGTTATTCCATCGATCTGAAAAAGGCGGCGGCAATCGGCTTGTTTCCGAAGGGATATGAGGACAGACTCACGGCAATCGGCAACAGTGCGCTTGCGGGCTGCCGGGCGTATCTGCTTGAGAAGGATGAGAAAAAGCTCTCGAATATATGCAGATATAGCGCCGAACGAAACCTTGCGCAGAGCGATGATTTTAAGGAAGCCTATTTGGCGCGGATGTACTTCCCATCCGGGGCATAGCGGGGGCATTGCGCTCCATTTTATTTTCACAGGTACTGATATAATGATTCGAGGGACAGAACTGATTACACGGATTGTTTCGTGCTTCGCACTCCCACAATCCTATCCTACATTCGCAATTTCGTGGAGCTTCGCTCCACTTCTTGCTCATGTAGGGGCGGGTCATAAAGCCTCTGCTCCACTTGCAAGCAAGCTTGCCGCAGAGCAGGGCTTTTGACCCTGTAATCATGTGATGGAAAAGCAGGTAATTGTGCAACGTTTCGAGGGTTGTACAGAGTTTTACAATTACTTTTATGGACAAAACAAAGTGAGGTAAGCAGGCATGTGGATTGCAGATCAGTGGAAGGACTACGAGGTCATTGACACATCAAACGGAGAAAAACTGGAACGATGGGGAAGCTATATTCTTCTGCGTCCCGACCCGCAGGTTATATGGAATACGCCCCGTAAAGCCAAAGAGTGGAAAAGGTTAAACGGTCATTATCATAGAAGCAGTAAAGGCGGCGGGGAATGGGAATTTTTTGATTTGCCTAAGGAGTGGCAGGTGCAGTACCGGGATCTGACATTTCGTCTAAAGCCTTTCAGCTTTAAGCATACCGGCTTGTTTCCGGAGCAGGCAGTCAACTGGGACTGGTGCAGGGAGCGTATCGTGAGTGCGAAAAAAGAAAATCCGAATCGGGAGATCAAGGTGCTTAACCTCTTTGCATACACGGGAGGTGCAACGATATCGGCGGCGGCAGCCGGTGCGAAGGTGACGCATGTTGACGCTTCGAAGGGCATGGTCACCTGGGCGAAGGAGAATGCCGCAGCCAGTCATCTGGAGAATGCCCCGATCCGCTATCTTGTCGATGACTGCGTCAAGTTTGTCGAGAGGGAAATCCGAAGAGGAAACACCTACGACGGGATTATCATGGATCCGCCCTCCTACGGGAGAGGTCCGAAGGGAGAAATCTGGAAGATTGAGGATTCGGTATTTTCGTTCATGCAGCTCGCAGCGCAGCTGCTGTCGGAGGATGCCCTCTTTTACCTGATCAACTCCTACACGACGGGGCTGCAGCCGGCGGTGCTCTCTTATATGCTCAGCACCGTTTTGAAAACGAGACATGGGGGCAGCGCAGAGGCGGAGGAAATCGGACTTCCGGTCAGAGAGAGCGGTCTGGTTCTCCCGTGCGGGGCATCCGGCAGATGGAGCAGATAAAGGAGGCAGAGATGATTTCTTTTCAGCATATTTCGAAAACCTATCAGGGCAAGGTCAAGGCAGTCGATGATGTTTCGTTTGAGGTTCATCCCGGCGAGATCGTCGGTTTTATCGGACCGAACGGATCGGGGAAAACGACATCGCTCAAGATCATGACCGGAATTTTGCAGCCGGATGCGGGCAGCGTCAGCATTGGCGGAATTGATATGCTCAAATACCCGATGCAGGCAAAAAGGGCGATCGGCTATATTTCCGACAGCCCCGATCAGTTTCTACGTCTTACCGGCATCGAATATCTGGAGTTTATCTCGGATGTGTACGGCGTGCCGCTGAAGCATCGGAAAAGCCGTATCGAAGACCTGGCGGAAAAGTTCGGGCTGACGGATGCCCTGCCGCGCCAGATGGTCGGCTATTCGCATGGCATGAGGCAGAAGATGATGGTCGTAGGTGCACTCGTCCACGACCCGGATATCTGGATTCTGGACGAACCGATGACCGGTCTGGATCCGGAGTCTGCTTTTTTGCTCAAGCAGATGATGCGGGAGCATGCGGACAAAGGACATGCGGTGCTGTTTTCCACGCATGTGCTTGAGGTTGCGGAAAAGCTGTGCGACCGGGTTGTGATCATCCGGTACGGAAAGCTTCTCTATGACGGAACGCTGGAACAGCTGCCGGAGCGGAGAAGGGCAGATGCGGATAAATCGTTGGAAGAAATATTTTTGGAGCTGATGAATGATGAAGGTTTATAGAAGGCTTGTGCGGATTTTTTTGCTCTCGGGTGACATGGAGGGCGCTGAGCAGAAGAAATCCTTTTACATCATATTCGGAATCGTTTCTCTTTTGGGAATTCTGCTTCCGTGCTGCGTGTTAGTCGGGGCAATCGCCTATGCCCTGACGCTTGGCATGGCGGGGGACGGAAACGGAATTATTTTTCTGCTGCATTTTGTTTCTTTGTTTGCGATTATTTTCGGAATTGGTGTGATCTTCAACGTTTTCTATTTCGCAGGGGACATCCCGCACATTCTGCCGCTGCCGATTTCGCCGACAACCATCATTGCGGCGAGGTTTACGACTGCCTATCTTACCGAGTCGGCGATGGAGATGCTGCTTCTGCTCAGTGCAATGATCGGATTTTTCCTTGCTGCGGGCGGAAATTGGTGGACCTATTTCGCTGCACTTTTGGGAAGCCTGACGCTTCCGATCGTGCCGCTCTGTTACGGTGCAATCGTTTGTATCGTGCTGATGGGGTGTGCGAAGTGGATCCGGAATAAAAGTGTGGTTCGCCGTCTGTCTGTTGTATTTAATCTGGTTATCGTGGCGATTGCCGTCTTAGGGCTCGGAATGCTCAAGGATTTGCAGCTGGAACGGATCGTAGAGCAGCTTCGGCTTGGCGAGGTTCGCTTTGTGCAGGTCTTAAACGGCGTATTCCCGACCAACTACTGGTTTGGCAGGATGCTCTCGGACAAGAATCCGCGCCTGCTCATTCCGTATATAGTCTTTCAGCTGCTTGTCCTGGGCGTTTTTATGCTTGTCGCAAAGCTTCTGTATGCCCGCGGTCTGATGGCAGTCGGTGTGGAGAACGGCGAGAGCGGCAGTCTGCAAAGCAAGGCTCTGCGCTACGCCCAAAAGAGCCGCCGTCCGTGGGCTGCCTGCATGCAAAAGGAGTTTCGTGTACTGATGCGGACGCCGCCGTTTTTTCTCAACTGCATTGCCGTCAATCTGCTATGGCCGGGACTTGGCTATGTGATTGCCGCCCTGCAGTCGGATTCGGCAGTATTTAAGCGTTACATCCAGCTGTACCGCGATGGAAACGAGGCGATGCAATGGATCATGACGCTTCTGGTGCTTGGAATCAGTGTGCTGCTTACGGCATCAAACAGCATTGCGTCAAGCTCCATCACGCGGGAGGGAAAGCATTTTTATGTGATGAAATATCTGCCTGTCTCCTACAAGGTGCAGCTCCATGTCAAAGCCCTTACGAGCATTTTGATCAGCGGAGGATTTGCGCTCCTTTATCTGGTGATCGCAGCCTGCTTCATACAGATCCGGATAACGGTACTTTTCTATTATGCGCTGCTTGCCCTGCAGCAGATTGTGTTCATCTCGTACTTTGGCGTGCTGCTTGATACGATAGGACCGAAGCTTGTGTGGGAGGATGAGATCAATGCCCTTCGGGCAAACCGGAATGTGTTTTTCAATATGGCATATGCGATGCTGATCACGGCGGTGTTTTTGTTCGTGCTGTTCTGCTTATATCGATACACACGACTGCCGCTTGCATTTATTCAGCTTCTGCTTTTCCTCATTCTAATCGCTGCCGATCTGTGGATGATGAGAACCTGCACGGAACGGGGAGCCCGAAATTTGCAGGAGCTGTAGCTACCGTTGCATTTGTAAAAAAGGTAAGGTATAATTTAAGCAGTTGTCCGCAGCAAGCCAGACTCAGACAACATAACGGGAAATGTTCGCATACATAAGCGTATATCTGCCTGAATCTCACAGAAGAAAACTTAGGAGGGGTACATACATATGGAAGAACAATTGGATTTTTTTGAGCAAAACGATGCGAAGGTGTGTAAGAAGCTTGGAAAGGTACTGATGTGGATGACGGTCGTCTTTCCGGTGCTGTTTCTGGCAACGGCAGCCGGAGTCTTTCAGATTCCGTATGGAGACCTGGCGCTACTGTCGGTCATCGGCTGCGTCTGCACGCTCGGACCGGGAATTGCGACAAG
The DNA here is from genome assembly GCA_017476765.1 of Lachnospiraceae bacterium. GTDB lineage: Bacteria > Bacillota > Clostridia > Lachnospirales > Lachnospiraceae > JAFUZE01. The sequence continues at coordinate 12,610 of JAFUZE010000209.1, read as the reverse complement.
GGTAGGCGCACCGGCGAAAATCATGAAATACGTCAGCGTGCTTTCCATCGGTCTGGTCATCATGCTGCTCGGCGGCAACTGGACAATCGGGATCTATATGACCTATGGTCTGGCGATGCTGTTCAGCTGCATGTTTTTTGATAAGAAGTTCACGACTCAGATTGCAGTCATCAGCTATTTTATGCTGGTGGTTTCGCTCTATCTCCGTTCCCGGAATGTCCCGCAGATCGAATATGAGACGAATATGGAATGGTTTCTGACCCGTACCGTCGGCTTTACGATGGAGCAGGTCATTATGAGCGTCGTGTTTATCAGCGTTGCCGGTGCATCGAGAAAGCTTCTGGAAAATCTTCACAGCACGGAGCAGGTGGCGGCAGTCGTTGAAAAATGTGAGGAGGCTTCCACGCAGCTTGTGTCGATGATGGATGAGCTGGCGGGAAATATGCAGGATTCGATTGCGGCAAACGAAAGAATCGTAAGCTCTGCGCAGGATACCTCGGAGGATTGTTCGAAAAGTCTGCGGCATGTCAGCTCCCTGCAGGAGTCCGTTGATCAAATGGTGCAGGAGGTAGACTCGATTGACGAGCGAACAAAGGAAATGCTTGTCATATCGGATGATATCGGAACGCGTATGGATGGCTATGTCGAGGTGATGGATCATGCGGTCGACAGCATGAAGGCGATTGAACATACGGCGAACCAGACCGGGGAATCGATTCAGAAGCTTGAGTCGGGGATTTCGGAAATTTCCGGTCTGGCAGATGAGATTTCTTCCATTACCGCACAGACCAATCTGCTTGCGCTCAATGCTTCGATTGAGGCGGCTCGTGCCGGAGAACACGGCAGAGGCTTCGCTGTTGTGGCAGAGGAGGTCCGTATGCTGGCGGTACGTTCCAAAGAGTCGAGCGATTCCATTACCGCTTTGGTTTCCAAAGTGCTTTCGATGCTGGGCGGAGTGAAGGATTCAAACCTGCAGAATCTCAGTTCTGTTGCAACCGGAATTACGCAGATCTCCAATGCGAGACAGGAGGCAGACCAGCTCGGGCAGCTGCAGCAGGATTCCAAGGAAAAGACACAGCAGATTGCGTATGGCAGCAGTCAGACGCTGGAACATACGGAGGTTGTGCGCCGGATGGCCCGCGAGATGGAACAGCTCGTGCAAAATTCCCAAACCCGTGCCGAGGATATTGTTGAGGAGGCAAACAATCAGGGCAAGATCACGGACATGACCGGTGAAACCTTTGCCCGTGTTGAGCATATCGCAAAGGATTTGCTGGAGCTGAGCAAATTTCAAAATGAGGATGAAGGAGAAAAGGGGGAATAGAAATGACTTTCCTATTGGAAGGATTACTGCTTGTTTCTCTGTGCGGACTCATTGTCGTATTTGAGAAGGATCTTTCGATGTGGACGATCGTGCTGAAAACAACGGCAAGTCTCTTTTTCGTGCTGGCAGGACTTACCGGCTATTTAAAAAGGAGAGAAAACCGTCGCTTTTCAGGCATCGTATTGGCGGCGCTCCTCTGCTCGATGGCAGGAGATGTGCTGCTTGCGCTGGATCAGGATCAGGGACTGATGTTTATTCTCGGTGTTGCGAGCTTTGCCGCCGCACATGTGCTGTTTTCCGTTGCGTTCTGCAAAGCATCGCGGGTTCAGAAGCGGGATCTGGCGGCAACCGTTATTTTATTTGCCCTGTTGTTCGTTCTTTTGCAGGTCGGAACCTTCGATTTTCAGGGGCTCTTTCCTGTGCTGCTCGGGTATGCGGCAGTGATTTCGTTCATGACGATCAAGGCACTGTCACTCTGGCGATGCCGCAAGGGGAGAGAACAAGGGGTATATCTGCTTATGGCAGGCGGTGTTTTGTTCCTGATTTCGGACATGGTGCTTTTGTTCTGGCTTTTTGGTATCGATACGCCGAAGGAGGTACAGTCTGTCAACTGGGCGCTGTATTATGTGGCGCAGGGCTGTCTGTCGTATGCGCTGACTGCGATGCAGGGAAATATTCTCGAACGGTGAAACAATCGCAAGAAGGTGTGAGAGTTTATTGAAAAAGATTTGTACCGTGATATTCTAGAAAAAGTGGAGTTTGAGACATGCGTGAAATTACTGGAAAGAAATTGGAGAGAGATATGTTTAAAAATTATAAAGGTGAAGGACATATTGTAGGATTGGATAGAAAATTTATATTTTTTCATTTGCCTACTTGACGAGGAATGGTTTATCCACTGCGACAACCTCTCTTTCGACTTTTCTATGTAGGCTGCACCAATAGCAAGGATACCCGCCACGGCATTGTTGAGAAAGTGAAGCAGCATTCCCGGAAAGATACTGCCACTCTTGTCTACATGTAGCTTCTTAAGGTTCTCAATTTCGCCAGAGAGAATCTTATTGCCAACAGTAAGAGCCTCCTTTTCAGCAGAAATCGTCTCCTTCTCTTTCAGGATTCTCCTGTTGGATATTTTTACGCAACCTGTAAATATCGTTCATGTTTTTCAAGGGGCAGTTTATACTCCAACATTACGTCATAAGTGTTTACTTGTTATAAAAAATTTATGAAAGACACTTGAAAAAGTTCGTATTAACGAATAGAATATTTGTGTAAAGGAGTGTCTAAAAATGGAAAAATATATATCGGTAATGGAAACCGCAGAGAGATGGAATATATCTCCTCGAAGAATACAAATATTGTGCAACGAAAAAAGAATTTCAGGAGCGAAAAAGCAAAGTGGGGTATGGTTTATTCCTTGTGGGGCAAAGAAACCGGAAAGAATGAAATCAGGAGTAAAAAAGGAAAATAACATTACATTGAATGTTCTCTCACTCTTTTCTGGCTGTGGTGGTATGGATTTGGGCTTTGAGGGAGGCTTTTGTGTACTGAAAAAATCTGTAAATACCAAATTGCACAAGGACTGGAAAATTAGGAAAGAGGGAACTAATTGGGTTAGGTTACCCCAAAATAAATACCATACTGTTTTTGCAAATGATATAAAACCAGAGGCAAAAGCAGCATGGTGTAACTATTTTGGGAACAGAGGGCTTGATAAATCATCTTATTATTTGGATAGTATAGTGGATTTGGTAAAGCTTCAAAAAGAAAATAAAGTAAATATATTTCCGGAAGATGTAGATATTGTAACGGGTGGCTTTCCTTGTCAGGATTTCTCAATTGCGGGAAAGAGAATGGGGTTTGCATCGGATAAAGGACATAATGGTAATAAAGTTGATATAAATGCGCCAACAGTTGAAAATAGAGGACATTTATATATGTGGATGCGAGAGGTGATCGCTATTACCAAGCCTAAAATGTTTATAGCAGAGAATGTAAAGGGATTAACTAATCTGAATGATGTAAAGGAAATTATAGAAAATGACTTTTCCTCTGTGTGTAATGGAGGCTATCTTGTTGTTCCAGCAAGAGTGTTAAATGCGGCTAGATATGGCGTTCCACAAGGAAGAGAGAGGGTTATTTTCTTTGGATTTAAGAAGTCGGAGCTGAAGAAAGAAGCGTTGGAAAAATTAAGTGCTAAAGAGATAGATGAGGAATACGATCCATACCCTATCCCCACACATTATGTAGAGAATGATAATCAGTCAGATGACGAGATGCCATTTGTTACTGTGGGGCAGGCATTTGTAGATTTACAAGAACCTAATAAATCTGCTGATGTTAGTCAACAGAAATACTCAAAGGCAAAATATATGGGGAAACATTGTCAGGGACAACAGGAAGTTAAACTTGATGGAATTGGACCTACAATTCGGTCTGAACATCATGGGAATATAGAATTTAGAAGATTATCAAAAGAACATGGTGGTGTGTATTTTGAAGAATTGAATAATGGAATGGAAGAAAGAAGGCTTACGATAAGAGAATGTGCAAGAATACAAACATTTCCAGACGATTATGATTTTATTATTCCAAAGACTGCTTCTGATACATCTGTATCTGCATCAGAAGCATATAAAATAATTGGCAATGCAGTGCCGCCATTGTTAGCATTTCATATTGCAAAGAGATTGGAAGAAAATTGGGGTAGGTATTTTGGAGGTTGACATGTCAGAAGAGCGGATATTAACATATGTAAAGAAATTATATGGAGTAGCAGATGATATACAAAAGAAACTGCAAGATAAGAATGCAGAAGAAAAAGGCGTGGGAAAAATGTCGGGAACTGATTTTGAAAAGGTTGTATATGATAGCTTAATAGAAGCAGGTTTCGACAAGGATACAATTACGCACAGTACTCAAAAATTTCCTGATTTTGTCTTAGAGGACAAAGAAGATGGGGATAAGTTAGGGATTGAGGTAAAAAAGACAGATTCGTCGAAATGGGAAGTGATAGGTGGAAGTATATATGAAAGTCTTAAGAACGACATCCATGACACATATGTGCTTATGGCGAAGATGGGCGGGGATAAACCGGAAGTGCGTCTTAGAAAATACGAGGAATGTATTGCTGATCTTAAAGTAACTCATAGTCCAAGATTCTATTTGAATATGGACTTGAAAGAGGGTCAAGATTATTTAACACAAAATGATGCAAAAGATTTATTAGAATTATCTGGCGATGAACTAAATAGAAAAATAAGAAATTTGCTTAGAACACAAAAATCTACATGGTGGAGCGAAGGGGAAACGGTGGCTTTTTCTGATTTGCCAAAGGAGGAAAAAGGAATATATTTGAATGAGGGAATAGCTTTATTTCCTGAGGTGTTTAGAGGTGATTATCAAAATTTTACACCTTGGCTCGTGTATAACTGCTTTGTTTGGTGTGGTAATGTTAGAGATATTTTCTCGGCTGGTGGCAATAAATTTGCAGATGAACTTGGAATATATGTTTCAGCAGTTATGTATAGAGCGCTAGGAAATATTGATAGCATAAAGAAACGAATAGAGGACATGACTGATGATGAGATGCAGAAGTTTTGGGGAAAAGATGCAAATGATATTAATGAAAGACTGGATATGTGGCTAAACCTAGTGGAAGATAATTTAAAAGTTTCAACAGATTTGATAACAAATAACAAAAAAATATCATTGTATGAAAACTATTCTAACGAAAGACTCTCTCTTCTGGTTAAAGAAAAGTTTATGAGCGAATTGAGAAGTAAACTGAAAAGGAAAAATGCTTAGGAGCGGTAAGAGTATGAAAATTTTGTATTTTTCATAGGTGGAACTAATTATTGTTTCAAAAGTTTTTTGAAATACAAATTTTGGAGTTACAGGGACGAAAATTTGCAATTTGTTAGTTAAAGATGACAGTCGATAAAGCAAAGAGTTTATCGGAAATCAAGAGGAGAAGCAAAGAATTAAGGGATAAGTTGTAGATGCATTTGAAGGAAATTGATTGAATTGTGGTATAAGAAAAGGTGCTGATAAAGTTCCATCTTGATATGAGTATTTAGGGAAACGCAGATTAATTAGCGCATCCGTTTATAAGCCGAACCTGTGTTTCGCCCCAAAATATACGGTGACATTTTTGCCAGAAGGGGCTTGATATAGACACCTTATACTCCCGATTATCTCCCATATTTGGGATAATATCGGAAAAATGCGCATACTACGCCATACAGAATTGCTTTGTTTGACCTGCTCTTATGCAGATAAGCAGATTTGCACAGGCAAATAGTACGTTGAAACGATTCATATTTTTCGCTATGCCTTTGTAAGCAGTTTTATCGTAACCAAACTGTCGCTTAACAATGAGAAATGGATGCTCTACTTTGCAGCGGGATGACGACTTTCGGTTTTCAATGTTCTCATCCCAACGGATACCTTTATAGCTTTTGGACATCTTGACTGACGAGGGACGTACATTGATCACGAAATCAATCTTTGCAATCTGTTCTCCGTCCATGTAATCCAGGTGCTCTGAGATATTCAAATATCCAGAGTCACCATATACGACCTCATCGTTCCTGCGGATGAGGTTACCTGCTTCTGATACACCCTGAACATTGGCAGAGATCCCAGTGATCGTATGAACATAGCCGCACCTGGCATCGGCAACGAAATGAACCTTCATTCCGAAATACCATTTGTTTTCTTTTTGGGTTTGGTGCATCTCCTCATTACGCTTGTTTTCTTTGTCCTTTGTGGAATTCGGAGTTGTTATGATCGTTGCATCTACGATCGTTCTACCGTGCATGATAAGACTGGCTCGTTCCAACCTGCCTGTTACATCAGCAAAGATCTGTTCGCCAATCTTATGCTGTTCCAAAAGCTGGCGGAACTTTAAGAGCGTTGTTGCATCCGGAACCTGTTCTGACAAAAAATCTATGTGTATAAAGCTTCGCATTGCATAGCTGTCATATATGGCATCTTCAATGGCAGTATCAGGTAGGTTAAACCAATTCTGCATGAGATACATGTCGAGCATGGTTTCTATTCCTTTGGAAGGACGCCCCCGTTTACCAGATGGATAGTACTCTTCAATAAGATTGCTCCAATATTCACATGGAATGATCTCATACATGGAATCAAGGAACTCCTCTCGATTGGTTTCCTTTTTGCGGTTAGTATATTCGATATCGCTGAAGGTTTGCTGTTTCATATGACTACCCCTGCCTTTCATAATGTCTCTATTATACCAGATGTTACGGGAACAGTTATCGGAAATACACGATTAAATCAGCGTTTCCTTAGATTTATATTTGGACGCTTCAAAGAAAAAGAAGCTTTTTGTGGGAAGACACTTATATAGATAAAAGAAAGACTGTATAAGAAATTTTCTGTACATGAAATAACATTTTCAGTTAGTGTGACAAATTTAAAAGAATATAGGATAGAGGGTGGAACTATTTTTATCGTACAGATTAATAGAACTGGGGAAAAGAGGATTTCCTAAAATGCGTCACTTCCATTTGAGATAATCAAGTTGCTTGATAGGGGGCAAGAAAAAGAGAATTTGACAGTTTATTCTTTTGACACACATTTGTTCGCACAGATCGTTGAAAAAATACAATAAGAGTTGTATAATATATTTGCGAAGACGTAACATGAAAGAGAAACTTTTTAGATATAATGCCGGTAATAAGTCTCGCCCTGTTGGTGCACGAAGTGGAGATGTGTATGGAAAGAATGAAATTGCACAATATAAGCCATTGGGGAATGACTTAAGTTTATGATTCAGAAAATGCAATATCGTGTGTTGTCGAATGAGCTACAAAAAGAGTTTCTGGGAGCGAAGGGATACTTGACAGGAAATTTATGGAGAATGTTATGGTTGGAAAAATGCGTGCTGACTAATTTTACTGAGGTACAAACACATGAAGAATATTTGCTGAATCGGACTAATATTGATTTGACGATTTCAATGGGAGGAAGAGTACGGGCAAAATTAGCTGTTAAATTGTTGCTGGAATATTGAGAACATGAATTGGCAATGTAGTTAGTAAATAGGGTATTTCTGATTAAAAAGGAGGGACTTTATGGTCATGGGCAAACAGCATCATTTGGTTGTTGGAAGCAGAGATTCGTATATTGATCTATGACTTTTTCACAGAGGACTCAGAAGTCTGATAGCTATAGAATTGAAAAAAGGAGAGGCTGAAGCTGAATATACCAGTAGAATGCAGTTGTATTTGACAGCATTGGATGAGTAGGTAAAGTTACCGGACGAGAATTTGTCTATTGGAATTGTTATTTGTAAGAGCAAGGATAAAACGTTTGTAGAGTATGCATGGAAACAAACGAATGCACCGATGGGTGTTGCCACATACTCAGTTTTGGAATATATTGCCGCAGATATAAAGGCGATGTTACCAGATCTGGAGAAGATTGCGAAGCGGTTGAAGATATTTGAAGAATAAAAAGGTTTATGTAAGGTAAATATGGTTGAAAGAGGATTAGGAGGGACAAAAAAGATGAATGCTGTGATTTCAAATGTAGGATGCAGTATACTGGCATCTATAATTTATGATATTAGCAAGGTTTGCTTGGGGAAATTTTATTACAAAAATGATGATCATTCAATTAAAAAAATAGAAGAATTAATTCGAGAAAAACTCGACGACAAGTATGAAATATTATATATGTCGGGAGAGTTTCATACTTTTTTACAGGCTCCTTTTTTTAAAGACACCATTGAAAATTACATTATATATAAAGTAACAGGGAACTGTGAAGGCAATATGCGCAAGATGAAGAAGAATAGCAATTTAATTTTGGAAAAGGATGTTGTTGATTTTCTTTCAAATTATTTGTTTCAGGAATACTTTGTCAAAGTTGTCACAATGCCATCAAAGACACTTGTACGGCAATTTTTTGAAAATTTTTTTAAGTTTGCAACAAATTATGTTGTGTCTTTGATGAAGGATGAAAATAAAATGGACGTTTTTTTTGTAAATAGAAGGATAGATTTTGCACAAGAAAGTATTCTGTTAAGACTTAACGAAACAATTGAAACCATAAAGCGTACGATGAAGTGTGAAATTATTCCTGTAAAAAATATATATGATGATTATGTAAAAGAATATCACAGCATACTAAAAACGAATCATTCGCGAGCACATGTATATCTGCTGGATACATTTGATTTTGCAGAGTTTTATGTGCCCCCTTTTTTAAGGCGGCTTTCACCTGGTCAAGAAGTGAGAAATCATATTCGGTGGATGCGACAGGATTACTTAATATATGCTCAAGCGGAGGCGGAAGTCAAAAAGGATGATTACTTTGATGATTGGAAGTATATTTTTGATGATAACGGCATAGTATATGTAACAGGAGGGGCTGGATATGGCAAGTCTCTATTTTTAAAGAAGCTTATCAACGATTTTGGTGAGATGAATATATTAAACAGCACTGAGTATTTAGTCATTTATGGAGATTTAAAATCTTTTTATATTGAAGGTGAACAGCCTGTCTCGGTAGTAAAATTTCTACAAGATAGTATGATTAAAGAGACCTTGATGGATGAACAATATATACCAATTGAAATGATTGAATATTATATAAAAATGGGAAGATGCTTAATATTGTTTGATGCCTTAGATGAAGTTGAAAAACAAAAGAGGGAGGAGTTACATAAGCGGATAATTGCATATTTTAAAAATCAAAATCCTAACAATAGAATATGTATTACATCTAGAAATAGAGGTTTTATTCCGGAAATAGACGTGGAGGTTTTTGATATTTTGCCACTAGACAGGATACAAATAGAATCTTATGTAGATAACATAATAAAACTCGGGAGATTTGATGTTAAGGACAAAAAAATGTTTCTTGATCAATCCGGCATTTTAGTGGAAAAAGGTTTTTTGAATAGCTTCTTGGTATTGTCATTGCTTATCAATATTTATAAGGCAGAAAGAGAATTACCGGAAAATAAAATGGAACTATACCAGAAGTGCTTTGATTATATAGCATATAGAAGAGAAAAAGAGAAAACAAAGGCGAAGTTTGATTGGGATTTGATTTCGTGTATGATGAAAGATAATACATTTATGGAATTAGCAAGAATGTGTTTTCCAAACAATAGTGATATAGGAAAGCATGAGATTGTGGATATGTTGTGTAAAACATATGGAGGTAAATATACATCGGATGCGGAAACTGAACGTGCGGCGGAGAATTTTTTGGCATTTTGTTCTGACAGAACAGAATTATTTGTGCCAGCGACTGGGGAAGATAGATTTAAGTTTTTCCACAGATCCTTTTTTGAATATTTTTATGCACAATACATTTTTTTGAGAATAAGAGATGTGGAAGAGGTGTATAATTCACTACAGAAATTTGATGTGGATTCCGAGGTCTTTGAACTGACTCTTGCTATGATGAAGCAAAAAGATGAGCCGAGGTATCAAGAATTAATGGAATATATTTTGGATAAGGCAAATGAAGAGGCAAGAGAGAAAAGTACAAACCTAAGCTCATTTAATATCTTAACGTTAGGAATGCAAGTGGTTGATGACAATGTGTATGTGCGTAAATATGTTGAATATTTAGTTGAAAACAGTGGAAACATAATTAAGAATATTGAACACATTCCGAACCAAGGGATTATTTATAGTGTGATATCCAGTAATACTAGTTTTGTGCAACAGATTATTAATGTTTACGAATCTATTGCTAAATTGAACATTATTAAAATGTTCTTAAAGCAATTTCCTGAGGTAGAACCGATAATTAGTAAAAAAGGGGGACAAGAGATTCCAGATGAAGAAAAAAAACATTTCATTAATCGTAGGCTTTATTATGGGTATGGAAATGCTTTTTATATGAGGTTATATATTGAAAATGTGGATTATACCAATATATTGGACGAGTTATCTGAAAATGAGTTGGAGAATTTAATGTTAAAATGTAAGATTTCCAAAAAAGAAAGGGAGAAATATGTAAGATTATATATCAAGTTTAAAGTGTTAGAAGAAGAAAAACAAAGAATACTTCAAGAATTAATCATATGTAAACCATATAAGTAAATTTTCATTCTCGAACCATCCCAGAGGGAGTAGCAGCGCACAGGTATTGACGGAAGGTATTTTTCTATATTATAATAGGGAACGTGTTCACAGGGGTGTCGCAAGGACACCCTTTTATTTTGAGAAACAAATGCCGCGATTGACAGGAAAACTGTGAATCGTAGCTGGTAAATGTTGGTAAATGAAGAAAGAGGAGGAAAAAACATGTCAGATTCAATCGGATGGATACTGGTTGCCTTTGTGCTGTATCTTCTTGGAATGGTCGCGGTCGGTGCCGCTTACACCAAAAAGAACAACAGTGCGGAGGATTATTTTTTGGGAGGACGAAGTCTGGGCGGCTTTGTGGCAGCGCTTTCTGCGCAGGCATCGGACATGAGCGGGTGGCTCCTTATGGGTCTGCCGGGTTCCATTTATGCGTATGGTACAGGACAGAGCTGGATTGCGATCGGTCTGTTTATCGGAACGGTCTGCAACTGGCTGTTTATATCGGGAAGACTGCGCAGATATACGATTCGTGCAAACAACTCCCTGACCCTGCCTACATACTTTGAAAACCGTTTTCATGATAAAAAGAAGATTCTTTTGCTGATTTCATCGATCACGATTGTCATTTTCTTTTTGGTTTACACTGCATCTGCGCTGGCGGCAGGCGGAAAGCTGTTCAATTCCGTTTTCGGCGTGGATTACAGGATTGCGCTCACAATCGGAGCATTGGTTATTTTGATTTATACCTTTTTGGGAGGTTTCCTTGCCGTATGTACAACGGACTTTATTCAGGGAACGCTCATGCTGATCGCACTTCTGGTCGTGCCGCTCATTGCACTTGCCATCGTAGGACCGGGCAATATGTCCGCAGCGGTGGAGGCGACCGGTGTTGCAGGAGGCTCTGCGGCGTTCTTTGATCTGCTTACGAATGGGGAGAGACCATACACGGCGGTTGAGATTATTTCCCAGCTCGCATGGGGACTTGGCTATTTCGGCATGCCGCATATTCTCGTGCGCTTCATGGCAGTGCGGGATGAAAAGGAGCTTAAAAAATCGAAGGGCGTTGCCATCGTGTGGGTTCTGTTATCCTTAGGCTTTGCGTGTGTGATCGGCGCTGTCGGACGCGCATATCTGCCGACCGTATTGGACGGCAATGATTCGGAGAAGGTCTTTATCGAGATGATTATCCGAATTTTTACAAAGGAGTATTCCATGCCGGTGATCGGCGGTCTGTTCCTGTGCGGTATTCTGGCGGCGATCATGTCCACAGCGGATTCGCAGCTGCTCGTCACCGCATCCTCGGTAGCGGAGGATATTTATAAGGGTGTGATCAATAAGGATGCGGATGATAAAAAGGTGCTTCGTCTCAGCAGGATCACGGTCATTGTTGTTGCCGTGCTCGCATATGTGATTGCACTTGATCCGAACAGCTCCATCATGGGACTCGTGTCCAACGCATGGGCGGGCTTTGGTTCGGCATTCGGTCCGATCGTTCTTTTGTCGCTGTTCTGGAAACGCACCAATCTGCAAGGGGCGGTAGCCGGTATTGTGTCCGGTGCACTGGCAGTGATTGTGTGGGATTATCTTCCGCTTGTGAATGCGGCGGACGGCAGGGTTACGCTCGGAACATCTACGGGTCTGTATTCTCTGGTAGTCGGTTTCGTGCTCAGCTTTGTCTGCATCGTTATTTTCTCCCTTGCAACGAAGGAGCCGGATAGAAGTATTCTCGCAGAGTTCGAGGATGTAGCCCAAAAGAAAGCTTAACCTGCCAGAAAGAATGTTATGATATAGCAAAACATAAAAGGAAGCTGCTCCGCGATTCGCGGAGCAGCTTCCTTTATTCTTGATAAAAATCAAGCGTGGTACCATTTGGCAAAAAATCCGTATACTCCCAGTCGGTAATGGTAACGACTAAATGTTCATCTCTGCATTCTATCTCTGCAGTCACATCTTTGCCATCGTAATCACATCCCGTAAAATGAAGAATCCCAGAGTCTGTATCATATTCGCCAATGGCATCTTCCACATAAGTTACTTTGTGAACTCCGAAATCGATGTAGTATCTATTTTCATCATCATGTGAAATAACAAGTTGTGAATCCATATCATCATAATATGTGCCGTCTCCAATCGATGGAGTCGTTTTGTTATCAGAAACAGGAGTCGGGATATCAGCCGCTTCTACAGTGGATATCCATTCCTGTAT
>JAFUZE010000208.1 GCA_017476765.1 Lachnospiraceae bacterium | reverse complement strand
TGGCGAGGTGCGGTTGATCTCATCGGCGAGGAACAGGTTCGTAAAAATCGAACCTGGACGGAACGTGAAATCCCCGCTCTTTGCGTCGTACATATTAAAACCGAGAATATCACTCGGCAGAACGTCCGGGGTAAACTGCATACGCCGGTAGGACATCGATAAGGTCCGCGACAGGGCGACCGCAAGCGTTGTTTTTCCGACACCGGGAATATCCTCCAGAAGAATATGTCCCTTCGCAAGCAGGGTGCACAGAACCATGTCGATCACCTTGTCCTTTCCCTGCAGTACTTTTTTGATTTCATCCTTCACGGAAGTAAGTTGATTATTCAATGCAAATCCTCCAAAAAAGAATATATATTTGACAACTTTTATTTTACAATGGGATGCACAATAAAGCAAACAGAAAAGAGGGGAAGAGTATGCATATTTCGTATCGGGGTATACGCTGGGGGCATACTGCTTACGGCATTGTGAATTTTTTAGAGACGAAATCATGAATTTTGTTGAAGCAAAAGGAAGCGTTGTGCTATAATAAATCGATTATGCGAAAGGAAGGTCAGAAAAAATGAAAGCTTTTTTGATTTTGGAGGATGGAACGGTATTCGAGGGTACGCATATCGGCATCCAAAAGGAAATAATCAGTGAAATTGTCTTTAACACATCGATGGCAGGCTATCTGGAAGTCCTAACCGACCCGTCCTATGCCGGGCAGGCTGTCTGCATGACATATCCGCTGATCGGAAATTACGGAGTCAGCAGGGAGGATATGGAATCCCGCAGACTTTGGCCGGACGCATTTATTGTAAGGGAGCTTTCGAGAATCCCGAGTAATTTCCGCTGTGACGCATCGCTGCAGGAGATACTGGAGGAGTACGGGATACCGGGAATCGCAGGCATCGATACGCGGGCGCTGACGAAGCTTCTGCGGGAAAAGGGAACGATGAACGGTATGATTACGACGAATGAGCACTATAAGCTGGATGAGATCCTTCCGAAATTAAAGGCATATACGACGGGGAAGGTCGTGGAGATCGTGACCTGTGAAAATAAATACGAGATTAAAGGAAGCCGGACGCTTGCGGAGAACGGACCGATTTCGGGCAGCAGCCGCTACACGGGCCAAAAGGAGAAAAAGCCGACGCTCGTCAGAAAACTGAACGGCGCAGGAAAGCGCGTGGCGCTTCTGGATCTCGGCGCAAAGGATAACATTGCAAAGAGTCTTGCACAGAGAGGCTGTGATGTGACCGTCTATCCGGCACTGACGAAGGCGGACGAGATTCTTGCAGATCATCCGGACGGCATCATGCTCTCGAACGGACCGGGTGACCCGAAGGAGTGCGGAGCCATCATCGGGGAAATCAGGAAGCTGTACGAGTCCTCCGTTCCGATCTTTGCGATTTGTCTGGGGCATCAGCTGATGGCGCTTGCTACCGGGGCGGATACCTTTAAGATGAAATACGGACACCGCGGCGGCAACCATCCGGTGAAGGACTTACAGACCGGAAGAGTGTACATTTCTTCGCAGAATCACGGCTATGTTGTCGACATGGACAAGCTTGACCCGAAGGTTGCAACCCCGGCATTCATCAATGTCAACGACGGAACCAACGAGGGACTTTCCTACACCGGCAAAAATATTTTTACGGTGCAGTTCCATCCGGAAGCATGCCCGGGACCGCAGGATTCCGGCTATTTGTTTGACCGATTTATCGAAATGATGGGAGGAGCAGAATAATGCCAAAAAATAAAGATGTCAAGAAAGTGTTAGTCATCGGTTCCGGACCGATCGTCATCGGACAGGCGGCAGAATTTGACTATGCGGGAACGCAGGCGTGCCGCTCTTTAAAGGAAGAGGGAATTGAGGTTGTCCTGATCAATTCCAATCCGGCAACGATTATGACAGACGGTGATATTGCCGATAAGGTATATATAGAACCGCTGACCGTAAAGGTCGTCAAGCAGCTCATCGAGAAGGAAAAGCCGGACAGCGTGCTCCCGACACTGGGCGGTCAGGCTGCCCTGAATCTCGCGATGGAGCTGGAGGAATGCGGGTTTTTAAAGGAGCATAACGTAAAGCTTCTGGGAACGACCTCACAGACGATCAAGAAAGCGGAGGATCGTCTGGAGTTTAAGACCACGATGGAAAAGATCGGCGAGCCTTGTGCCGCTTCGCTCGTTGTGGAGAATATTCAGGACGGCGTGGAGTTTGCCTCCTCGATCGGCTATCCGGTCGTGCTTCGTCCGGCGTATACGCTCGGAGGCTCGGGCGGCGGGATTGCCCACAATCAGGTGGAACTCGAGGAGATTCTGGAAAACGGACTGCGCTTATCCCGCGTCGGGCAGGTGCTTGTCGAACGGTGCATTGCCGGATGGAAGGAAATCGAGTACGAGGTCATGCGCGACAGTGCGGGCAACTGCATTACCGTCTGCAATATGGAGAATATCGATCCGGTCGGTGTGCATACAGGTGACAGTATTGTCGTTGCGCCATCCCAGACGTTGTCGGACAAGGAATACCAGATGCTGAGAAGCTCGGCGCTCAATATTATCAGCGAGCTGGAGATTACTGGCGGATGCAACGTGCAGTTCGCTCTTCATCCGACCAGCTTTGAGTATTGCGTGATCGAGGTTAATCCTCGTGTGAGCCGTTCCTCGGCACTCGCATCGAAGGCGACCGGTTATCCGATTGCCAAGGTGGCTGCGAAGATTGCGCTCGGCTATACCCTTGACGAGATCAAAAATGCGATTACAGGAAAGACCTATGCCAGCTTCGAGCCGACGCTCGACTACTGTGTCGTGAAGCTGCCGCGCCTTCCGTTTGATAAATTCATCACCGCAAAGAGAACCCTGACGACCCAGATGAAAGCGACCGGTGAGGTCATGAGCATCTGCACGAGCTTTGAAGGTGCACTGATGAAGGCAATCCGCTCGCTCGAGCAGCATGTTGATTGCCTGCTCAGCTATGATTTCTCCGATTTGACGGTCGATGAGCTGAAACAGAGATTGAAGATTGTGGATGACCAGCGGATTTATGTCATTGCCGAGATGCTCAGAAAAGGCATTGACTACGATACGATTCACGAGATTTCCATGATTGACAAGTGGTTCATTGACAAGCTGGCGGTCCTTGTGGAGATGGAGAAGAGACTGGCGGAGGAGCCGCTTTCGCCGGAGCTTTTGAGAGAGGCAAAGCGTATCGAGTTTCCGGATAATGTCATCTCAAGGCTGACAGGTGTGTCAGAAGATGAAATCAGACAGATGCGCTATGATAACGGCATCATCGCCGCATATAAGATGGTAGATACCTGTGCGGCAGAGTTCGAGGCTGCGACGCCGTATTACTATTCCGTATACGGAGGAGAGAACGAGGCGGCAATCACGAATCCGCCGAAAAAAGTACTGGTGCTCGGCTCCGGACCGATTCGTATCGGGCAGGGTATCGAGTTTGATTATTGCTCCGTGCATGCGACATGGGCGTTTGCGAAGGAGGGCTATGAGACGATCATCGTCAACAATAACCCGGAGACGGTCAGTACGGACTTTGACATTGCCGACAAGCTGTATTTTGAGCCGCTGACACCGGAGGATGTCCGCAACATTGTCGATATCGAGAAGCCTGACGGTGCTGTCGTACAGTTCGGAGGACAGACGGCAATCAAGCTGACAGAGAGCCTGATGAAGATGGGAGTCCCGATTCTCGGCACGAGCGCGGAGAATGTCGATGCGGCGGAGGATCGTGAGCTGTTTGACAAGATTCTGGAGGAATGTGAGATTCCGAGACCTTCCGGCGGAACGGTCTATACTGCCGAGGAGGCAAAGGCGGTGGCAAACAGGCTGGGATATCCTGTTTTGGTTCGTCCGTCCTATGTGCTTGGCGGACAGGGCATGCAGATTGCGATTTCCGATGAGGAAGTCGAGGAATTTATGGAGATCATCAACCGGATTGCGCAGGATCATCCGATTCTGGTTGATAAATATCTGATGGGAAAGGAAATCGAGGTCGATGCGGTCTGCGACGGAACCGATATTCTGATTCCGGGCATTATGGAGCATATCGAGAGAGCCGGCGTGCATTCCGGCGACAGTATTTCCGTCTACCCGGCGCAGAGCATCACAAGGAGCGTCAAGGAAAAAATTGCGGAGTACACAAGGCGGCTTGCAAAGTCGCTGCATGTTATCGGTATGATCAACATCCAGTTTATCGTCATGGGTGAGGATGTGTATGTCATTGAGGTCAATCCCCGTTCGTCAAGAACTGTGCCGTATATCAGCAAGGTGACAGGCATTCCGATCGTCAAGCTGGCGACACAGGTCATTATCGGGCATACGATTCGGGAGCTTGGCTATGAGCCGGGACTGCAGAAGGAAGCCGATTACATTGCAATCAAGATGCCGGTCTTCTCGTTTGAGAAAATCAGGGGAGCGGAAATCAGCTTAGGACCGGAAATGAAATCGACCGGCGAATGCCTCGGTATCGCAAAGGACTTTAATGAAGCGCTTTATAAAGCGTTCCTCGGTGCCGGCGTGGATCTGCCGATTCACAACCAGATGATCATCACGGTCAAGGATGCTGACAAGGGCGAGGCGATCGAGATCGGCAGACGCTTTGAAAAGCTCGGCTATACGATCTATGCCACGCGTTCCACGGCGAATGCGCTCAAGGAAGCGGGAGTTCATGCGCGTCAGGTCAACAAGATTGCACAGGAGTCTCCGACGGTGATGGATCTGCTTTTGGGACATAAGATTGATCTGGTTATCGATACGCCGACACAGGGGCGTGATAAATCAAGGGATGGTTTCCTGATTCGAAGAGTTGCCATCGAGACCGGTGTAAACTGTCTGACAAGCCTGGATACGGCAAATGCGCTCGTCAGCAGTCTGGAAAATGCCAATATACAAAATTTAACATTGATTGACATTGCAGCTTTATAAAAAACATATAAAATACACAAAAAAACTGTTCAATCCGTCCAAAATATGCTAAAATATACAAAATAATTACTAAAATTTACAAAAACTATGAAAGAGCAGAGGTGAACACGACATGTCGAGGCATGTGCGAGAAAAGGATAAGACTCTTACACCGGTTCTCATTTTGGGCACCGTTGTTCTCGCTGTCTGCATATTGATATGTGTATCGTATGTCATTGACTTACGAAAAAGGTATATACAGGATACGGAGAATAATTTCAGGCAGCATATGGACATGGCGGGACTGGTCATCGAGCAGAGCTTTGACCAGATGCTTCAGAATACGACAGCTGCTGCCAACAGATTGGAACAGCTGGAGAAAGAATCGACAGATGTCGATCGTATTCAGAGAATTCTACTGGAATACCGGAATGTGAATAATCTGGATGAGATGATTTATGTCAAAAAGAACGGCATGACGTACTTTTATGAGGAACAGCCTTATTTTGCGATGAGCGAAAAGCAGTTGGATGCGATTATTGTTGATCAGACAATCATTACGATCAGCAATGACAATGTGGTTGACGACACAAACGGCATCGTTGTTGTATCCGCACCGGTGCACGATGGTGACGGTACGCAGATCGGTTCTGTCGTGTCGGTCAAAACACTGAACGGCATCTTACAGAATCACAGCTTTGCGTATCTGCGGGATTCCGGGCAGATGTTTCTGATCGGTAAAGAGGGCTATGTTTACGACCTGGCAGTAACGCAGGAGCGCCAAATCAAAAGTAAGGAAACGAACTTTTTCGTTCGTCTGCGTTCGATGTCAAAGGGAAGTACTGCGAACAAGCAGCGGATTCAGACTTTAAAAAACAAAACGCTCGCTTCGAATGTTGTGACAGGTAAGCTGAAGGGAGCGGATGGCGCTGATCTGTATGTGATCGTGGACAAAATCGACACGGACATGAGTCTCTATCTGGCGGAGTGCTACTCGGAAGAGGTCTTTGCCGGAAGGCTGACGCCGATTGTCAACAGAAGTATCCTTGTATGTGTGCTGATCTTTATACTGATGGCACTGGTCATTGCCTTTATGTGGAACCATATGAAGAGAACCAGCGATACGATCCGTAAGCTTGCCTATATGGACTCTATCACGAAGGGAAAGAATTTCAATTATTTTCTGGAGAAAGCCATCCTCATTATCAAGGATAATCAAGAAATCCCATATCTGGTACAGCGCTTTGATATTTCCAATTTCCGTTATATCAACGAGGCGTACGGACATATCAAGGCGGACGAGCTTCTCACGGTGATCATTATGGAGGGGGAGAAGGTATTTGGTTCGAAGGAGCTGATTGTCCGCATGAATGCTGACCAGTTCGTTCTGCTCGTGCAGAACAGTGCGGATTATCTGAATAGATTTGCGATCTTTGAGGACAATGTAAATATGCGCGCTCTTGAGCTTGGCATTAAATTCCCAATCCGGTTAAAGAGCGGTATTTATCAGGTCAGACGCGATGATTATGACATTAATGTCATGGTGGATCGTGCCAATGTGGCGCGCAAGTCGCTGTCTGCGAAGTCCAAGGAAATGTACGCATATTACAGTGACCGTATCATCAACGATATGCGCAAGATCGAGAAGATCGAGTCTGAACAGCAGACGGCTCTGATCAACGGAGAATTTAAGGTCTATCTCCAGCCGAAGTGGGATATCAACAAGGATAAGCTTTACGGTGCCGAGGCGCTTGTCCGCTGGATTAAGGACGACGGCAATATGGTTTATCCGGATACCTTTATTCCGGTTTTTGAGAACAATGGTTTTATTGAACAGCTGGATTTTTATATGCTCGATCAGGTGTGCGCGGAGATTCGCAAGCTGCTTGATGAGGGCAAACCGGCGTTCCCGATTTCCGTCAACCAATCCCGAAGACTCTGGGATAATCCGGAATACGTTGAAAATGTGGAACGCATTTTGCGAAAGTATGATATTCCGAGCCACTATGTGGACTTGGAAGTGACGGAGACGGTGTTCTTCGGCGAGCGGGATAAAATGATTGAGATTATCACGCAGCTGAAGCAGAAGGAAGTGCTCCTGTCGATGGATGATTTCGGTTCCGGTTATTCTTCGCTGAATCTTCTGAAGGATATTCCGTTTGATATTCTCAAGATTGATAAGGATTTCTTCAGCGAATCCATTACTTCGAACTCGAGCATCCTGATTTTGACGAAAATTATAGAGATGGCGGAGGGGCTCGGAATCCATGTGCTGTGTGAGGGTGTGGAGACGAAGGAACAGGTACACCTTTTAAGAGATATCGGATGCCAGTATGTGCAGGGTTACTTTTACTCGAAACCGATTCCGCTCAATGATTTTATACAGAAATATGTATCCTGATAAGCTTCGGACAATAAAATAGGAGAGGTCATGAACTATCAGATAGAATGTGAGAAAATGCTTGCTCGTATAGAGCCGGGACACAGAAGATTATTATTACATAGCTGCTGCGCACCATGCAGTAGCTATGTTCTTGTGTATCTGAGAAAATATTTGGAGATTACGGTATTTTACTACAATCCGAATATTTCCTTTGAACAGGAATATCAAAGAAGGGTAGCGGAACAGAAACGGCTGATTGAGCAGCTCAATGCAAAGCGAGATGGGGGCGAGTACCCGATTTCCTATGTGGATGGGGATTTTGAACCGGAGAAGTTCTTTGAGATTGCGAAGGGACTCGAGCATGTGAAGGAGGGCGGCGAGCGCTGCTTTTTATGTTATGAGCTCAGGCTTCGCAAAAGTGCGGAATATGCCAAGACGCATCGCTTTGACTATTTTACGACGACGCTCTCGATCAGCCCGCTGAAAAGGGCGGAGAAGCTCAACGAAATCGGGAGCCGTCTGGAGGGGGAGTACGGAGTCCGGTACCTATTGTCTGATTTTAAGAAAAAGAATGGTTACAAGCAGTCGGTGGAATTGTCAAAAGAGTACAATTTGTACAGACAAAACTACTGTGGTTGTGTATACTCAAAGAGAGAACGAGAGGAAAGAGAGGAAACGCAAACATGAAAAAGCTATTGGAGCTGCTCACGGAGGAGATGCAGCAGGCGTTTGAAAAGGCGGGCTATGAGAAGGACGCGGGAAAGGTGAGCCTTTCAAACAGACCGGATTTATGAGAATATCAGTGCAACGGAGCGATGGCGCTGGCAAAGAAATATAAGAAGGCTCCGATTGTGATTGCCGGAGATGTGGCAGCAGCATTGCAGGAGAGCGAGGTCTTTTCCGAGGTCACGGCGGTGCCTCCCGGGTTTTTGAACTGCAAGGTAAAGGAACACTTTGTGACACAGTACTTGAGCGAGATGCGGAGCTCTGCCAAATATGGACTGAAGGAGCCGGAGCGGAAGAAAAAAATCGTGATCGACTATGGCGGACCGAATGTGGCAAAGCCTCTGCACGTCGGGCATCTGCGCTCGGCGATCATCGGTGAGAGCGTGAAGCGGATTGCGCGTTATATGGGGCATGAGGTAATCGGTGACATTCATTTGGGTGATTGGGGCTTGCAGATGGGACTGATTATCACGGAGCTTAAGGAAAGAAAGCCCGACCTCATTTATTTTGAGGAAGGCTACGAGGGAGAATATCCGAAGGAAGCGCCGTTCACGATTTCGGAGCTCGAAGAAATCTATCCGACGGCAAGTGCGAAGTCTAAGGAGGATGCGGCATACAAGGAGAAGGCGATGGAGGCTACGTTCAAGCTGCAGAGCGGCGTGCGAGGCTATCGTGCCCTTTGGAACCACATCATTGCAGTGTCCGTTGCCGATTTAAAGAAGAATTATGCAAACCTTCATGTCGAGTTTGATTTGTGGAAGGGGGAATCGGATGTCCACGACATCATTCCGGAGATGGTGCAGTATATGAAGGACGGCGGCTATGCCCGCGAATCGGAGGGGGCACTTGTCGTCGATGTCAAGGAGGAGAGCGATACGAAGGAAATCCCTCCGTGCATGATCTTGAAATCAGACGGGGCATCGCTCTATAATACGACCGACCTTGCCACGATCAAAGAGCGTATGGAGAAAATTCATCCGGATCAGATTATTTATGTCGTGGATAAGCGGCAGGAGCTGTATTTTGAGCAGGTATTTCGCTGTGCGAGAAAGACGAAGCTTGTGGATGAGCATGTTGATCTGGAGTTTCTGGGCTTTGGCACGATGAACGGCAAGGACGGCAAGCCGTTCAAGACCCGTGAGGGCGGGGTCATGCGTTTAGAGACCTTAATCCATGATATCAATGAGACGATGTATCAAAAGATCATGGAGAACCATGAGGCGGATGAGATGGAGGCGAGACAGACGGCAAAGATTGTCGGACTCTCTGCCATTAAGTATGGGGATTTGTCCAATCAGGCAAGCAAGGATTATGTGTTTGATATCGATCGGTTCACGTCCTTTGAGGGCGATACCGGACCGTATATTCTCTACACGATTGTCCGTATCAAATCGATTTTGAATAAGTATAAGCAGCAGGGCGGAAGCCTTGACAATCCGGAGCTTCAGGATTCTACCAGTGATGTGCAGAAGGCGCTCACGCTCGAGCTGGTCAAGTTCGGCAGCGTGATCGAGAGCGCTTATGAGGATATTGCGCCGCATAAGATCTGCGCCTATATCTATGATATGGCAAATGCATTCAACCGTTTCTATCACGAGACGAAGATTCTGACGACGGAGGATGAACGCGAAAAAGCCGGATATATTGCACTGCTTCAGCTGACGAAGGAAATCTTTGAGGTCTGCATTGATCTGCTCGCCTTTGAGGCACCTGAAAAAATGTAGCAAATTTTTGAAAAAAAGAAAAAAATTGTTGACAAGAACCCACTCCGATAGTA
The DNA here is from genome assembly GCA_017476765.1 of Lachnospiraceae bacterium. Taxonomy (GTDB): domain Bacteria; phylum Bacillota; class Clostridia; order Lachnospirales; family Lachnospiraceae; genus JAFUZE01. The sequence goes on along the minus strand of JAFUZE010000208.1, from coordinate 6,059 downwards.
TACTAGTGGAGTGGGTTGAGGAATCAAAGCCCAATGGGATCTTAGCTCAGCTGGGAGAGCATCTGCCTTACAAGCAGAGGGTCATAGGTTCGAGCCCTATAGGTCCCATTTTTCTGGTTTAAACCGGAAAGCATATTTGGCGAGATAGCTCAGTTGGCCAGAGCACACGGTTCATACCCGTGGTGTCGAGGGTTCAAATCCCCCTCTCGCTATGTTGATCTGAAAGAGAAGCCTGAATCATCGGGCTTCTTTTTTGGTTTTATTTTGTTTGGAAGAATGACTTGTAATTGTGCTCATTTGATGTATACTAGATATTGTGAGCATTGCATTTATATGATTGGTTATCAGAGCGGTCTGCTCTTGAAACTATTTTCTTAAGCAGGAGGTTATTATGGCAGACAAAATACCGTACAAAATTTATTTGGAGGAATCGGAGTTGCCGACAGCTTGGTACAATGTCAGATCGGATATGAAGAACAAGCCGGCACCTCTTTTGAATCCGGGCACACTGGAGCCGATGAAGGCGGAGGAGCTTGCAGGGGTCTTTTGTGACGACCTGATTCAGCAGGAGCTCGATAATGAGACCGCTTATTTCCCGATTCCGGAGGAAATTTTAAAGTTTTACAAGATGTATCGTCCGTCACCGCTTGTCCGGGCGTACTGTTTGGAGGAGAAGCTGCAGACACCGGCGAAGATTTATTACAAGTTCGAGGGAAATAACACAAGCGGCAGCCATAAGCTCAACAGTGCGATTGCACAGGCATATTATGCCAAAAAGCAGGGCTTAAAGGGTGTCACCACGGAGACCGGAGCAGGGCAGTGGGGAACGGCTCTTTCTATGGCGTGTGCATATTTCGGATTGGATTGTCAGGTATATATGGTAAAGGTTTCCTATGAGCAGAAGCCGTTCCGGCGCGAGGTGATGCGTACATACGGCGCTACCGTGACACCTTCCCCGAGCACCACGACGGAGATCGGCAAAAAGATTCTTGCCGAGCACCCGGATACGACCGGAAGTCTCGGATGTGCGATTTCGGAGGCTGTGGAGGCAGAGCTGAAGCAGGATGGCTACAAGTATGTACTGGGCAGTGTGCTCAATCAGGTGCTGCTGCACCAGACCGTGATCGGACTGGAGACAAAGGCGGCGCTTAAAAAGTATGACATTCATCCGGATATTATTATCGGATGTGCCGGCGGCGGTTCGAACTTAGGCGGTCTTGTCTCTCCGTTTGTGGGAGATATGTTAAGAGGAGAGGATCAGTACCGTATCATTGCGGTTGAGCCTGCTTCCTGCCCGAGCTTTACGCGCGGACGGTATGCCTATGACTTTTGCGATACCGGTAAGGTATGTCCGCTGGCAAAAATGTATACGCTTGGCAGCGGCTTTATTCCTTCCCCGAATCATGCAGGGGGACTGCGCTATCACGGCATGAGCCCGATTCTTTCCCAGCTTTATCATGACGGATATATGGAGGCAGTCAGCGTAGAACAGACAGCTGTGTTCGATGCAGCGACACAGTTTGCAAGAGTGGAAGGCATTCTGCCTGCTCCGGAAAGCTCTCATGCGATTCGCGTAGCGATCGACGAGGCACTGAAGTGCAAGGAGACCGGAGAGGAGAAGACGATTGTATTCGGTTTGACCGGTACCGGCTATTTTGATATGGTCGCTTATGAGAAGTACAATAACGGTGAAATGAGCGATTATGTGCCGACGGATGCTGATCTGGAAAAGAGCTTTGCAGAGCTTCCGAAGGTGGACAAGTAAACCTTGTCAGTTTTGAAGCTCTTATCATATGATAGGACGGAGAGCTGCCTGCCGACGTATATTGCGTTGGCGGGCAGCTTTGTTGCTGTTTACTTCCGGACACAAGTTCTTTTGGTTTTGCTGCCGGAACAGGTATAGTTTTTGGTGGTAAATCAAAACCTGATATGGTAGGATAGATAAGAAAAGTAAACAAAAAGAAAAGTAAAGAAAAATAAGAGAAGAAAAATAAGAGAAGAAAAGTAAAGAAAAATAGAGAATCATACGTATAAAGCGAGGTAAAAAATGAGAATCGGAATGGGATATGATGTGCATAAGCTGGTGAAGGATCGGGATTTGGTGATCGGGGGAGTAAAAATTCCATATGAATTGGGACTTCTCGGTCACTCGGATGCGGATGTGCTCCTGCATGCGATCATGGATGCACTGCTCGGTGCGGCGGCACTCGGGGATATCGGAAAGCACTTTCCGGATACGGATGAGAGATATAAGGGGGCAGACAGCCTGCAGCTTCTCAAAGCAGTAGGTGAGATGCTCGAGGAGCACTATTTTGTCATTGAGAACATTGATGCGACAATTATCGCCCAAAAGCCGAAGATGCGCCCCCATATTGAGGCGATGCGTGAGAATATAGCAAAGACTCTCGGAATTGAGGTCTCGCAGGTCAATGTAAAGGCAACGACAGAGGAAGGACTGGGATTTACCGGTGCGATGGAGGGGATTTCCGCGCAGGCAGTCTGCATGCTCAATTCACCGTTTGGACTGACGGCGATGGATGTTTCCCAGAGAGGCTGTGAGGGGTGCCCGGGATGTCAGAGATAGCACAACATGAGAAAGCAGCATGCGAAGGCAACGCGGAATGCAGGAAAGTTAAGCTACAGAATGATAAGCAAGAGCCAAAAGGACAGAAGGAAGGGCGGGAGATCGGGGAGGTAGAGCTTCTGACCGGAAAGCAGATTTTGGCTACCAGACCGCTTTGGGGGGGAATTTTCTCCGAGGACAGCGCAGCTTTTGTCGATTACTACTACCGCAACAAGGCAGAGAACAATGTCTGCTTTGTAATCCGCAACGAGGCATGCATACGGGCGATGCTGTTTTTGACCCCGTATGAGCTCTGCGTCAGGGAAAATCAGACAGCGGAAGCGGGTGAAGCGCCTGCGAAAGAGCCTGAGAAGAAGGGCGGGGAGCCTCCTTTTCTCCAGCGAAGCGCCGAATGCGGCTATAGAACTTATCCGACCTATTATATTGTAGGTGTTGCGACAAGAGCCGAATATCGTCACAGGGGCTATATGACCCGGCTGCTTGATACGGCGTTTGACTATATGCGCAGGCAGAGGGTGCTTTTTACATTCCTTATGCCGGCGAATCCCGCCATTTACGAGCCGTTTGGCTTTCGGTATATTTATGAGCGGGAAAATTATCGGCTCCGTCCTGATTTTCTGCGCAGTCATCCGGAGGTTCGGGTTCGGATGGCGCGGGAGACGGACGGTAGCCTGCTTGCGGATTTTGCGATGTGGCAGCTTACAGGGCGCTATGGCTTTTTTATCAAGAGGGATGAGGCTTATTACCGCCTGCTCTGCAGGGAGCTTGCAAGTGAGAACGGCGGCATTTTTCTGGTGTATGTGGGCGGAGAGCTTGCCGGATATTATATGTATGCCAGAGAGGAAGAGGAATTTTTGCAGGAAGTGCTGTTTGGAAAGCGATGGGAACCGCTTTTGCTTGGGGCAGAAGGGCTGCTTGTCAGGAAGCAGGAGAGACAGCCGATCATTATGGCAAAATATTTAGGGGATGAAGAGCAGAAGGATGAACTTTTAGAGGCGCTTGCGTGCGGGAAAATCCCGGACGGTTTTGTGAATGAGGTCGTCTGAAAACAGAGGAAGCAGGGAGTGAGAGGTTATGCGCAGGATACTGGAGGATATCAGGACCGGAACCTTCAGCCATGTCTATTTATTGTGCGGGCAGGAGGATTATCTGAGGAATCAGTACAAAAATAAATTAAAGGCAGCCCTTTTGGGGGACGGCGACCAGATGAACCTGTCGGTCTATGAGGGGAGCGGAACAAACCCGCTTCAGGTGATCGATCTGGCACAGACGATGCCCTTTTTGTCCGACCGCAGAGTGATGATTCTGGAAAATACCGGCTTTTTTAAGGGAAGTCAGGAGGCGCTTGCCGCATATATGAAGGAGATTCCGGAGTTTACCTACTTTGTATTTGCCGAGAAGGAGGTAGATAAGCGAAGCAGGATGTATAAAGCGGTCAAGGAGAACGGACATATTGCAGAGTTTGAGGAGCAGGATGAGGCGACGCTGCGCAAATGGATTGCCGGGCGCGTGGCAAAGGAGCAGAAGAAAATGGATATGGGGACGATTAGCTTTTTTTTGCAGCGGACAGGAACAGACATGGAGAACATAGAAAAAGAGCTGGAGAAGCTGTTCTGCTACACGCTTAAGAAGGATGCGATAACCAGAGAGGATATCGAAGAAATTACGACAAAGCAGCTTTCGAACCGGGTTTTTGATATGATCAGCTTTGTCTCGCAAAAGAGACAGAAGGAGGCGCTGAAGCTCTATTATGATCTGTTGTCGTTGAGAGAGGCTCCGATGAAGATTCTGGCTCTGATGGCGCGGCAGTTCAACCAGCTTTTACAGATCAAGACGTTAAAGGACAAGGGCTATGACCAGAGGAGCATTGCCTCCAAGATTGGCATGCAGCCCTTTATCGTCGGAAAATACTGGTCGCAGTGCAATCTCTTTCAAACGGCGGACTTAAAGGCTGCGCTTTCCGACTGCGTGCAGACCGATGAGGATATAAAAAGCGGCAGGATCAATGATACGATCGGTGTGGAGCTCTTGCTCGTGAAATACAGTTCCGCCTCGCATTAGTCGAAAAATGCGATGTCGTTTTGTACTATTGTTTGTAAAAAAATACAAAATAGCACTTTACTTTTCTCAAAAAAGGCTTATAATATGCAACAGACACAAACGAAGGTCAAAAGGGTTAGCATAACATATAATAAGAGAGAGGAATTCCTTGAGGTATACAGCTTGCCGGATGCGCAGCAGAGCCGCGGCGGTCAGAGGGCAAAGCTGCATATAGTCACGGTATGAGAAAGGCAGGTAGAGTAAAGTGACGGAACGGAATATTAGATTAAGATTTGAAGAGGTCAAGGATTTTGTGTCTGCCGCATCAAAGTGCGATTTTGATGTCGATATTTTTTATAATCGTTACAGCGTCGATGCCAAGTCGATTCTGGGAGTCATGGGACTTGATCTCAGCAGGGTGCTTACGGTCCGCTATAATGGATACGACAGTGATTTTGAGCAGTATTTGAACAGATTTGCGATTGCAGGATAAAACAACAAAGAACAAATGTTTGACTCCCCGGCAGGAATAGAGTACACTATTTCTATCGGGGAGTTTTAGCATGTAAGAAAAGCGGCAGTTTTTATGGAGGAGCAGTGTGGAAATACGAATATCAGTGCGCAGCTTTGTGGAATTTCTGCTGCGCAGCGGAGATCTTGACAATCGAAGAACCGGAGCGTCCGAGGAGGCGATGCAGGAGGGAGCGCGTATTCACCGCATGCTCCAGAGGAAAATGGGGGCGGAATATCACGCTGAGGTACCCTTGAAGCATCAGATTGACTGCGGAGATTATGTAATTTCCATCGAGGGCAGGGCAGACGGCATTATCGAAGGGGAGCCTGCCGTGATCGATGAGATCAAATCGACCTACAAAGAGTTGGAGCGCATCACCGAGCCGGAACCGGTTCATCTGGCACAGGCAAAGTGCTACGCCTATTTTTATGCGTCTGCGATGGGACAAAAGGAGATAGGAGTGCGCATGACGTACTGTAACATCGATACGGAGGAAATCAAGTATTTTCACGAAACTGACACATATAGAGAGCTGGAAAACTGGTTTATGACACTCTTGTTAGAATATCGGAAATGGGCGGATTTTCACTATGAATGGCATGTAAAGAGGCAAAAGTCCATCAAGGCAGTGAACTTTCCGTTTCCGTACCGGAGCGGTCAAAAGGAACTGGTGACATATGTGTATCAGACGATTTATCATCAAAGAAAGCTGTTCATACAGGCACCGACGGGGGTGGGCAAGACAATCTCGACGATTTTTCCGGCAGTCAAGGCTGTCGGGGAGGGAAAGGCGGACAAGATCTTTTATCTGACGGCAAAGACGATTACCCGGACGGTCGCAACGGATACGGTTCAGCTGCTAAGAGGGCGGGGACTTTGCTGTAAATCTGTCGTATTGACCGCTAAGGATAAAATCTGTTT
>JAFUZE010000207.1 GCA_017476765.1 Lachnospiraceae bacterium | reverse complement strand
TGTCTGCTCTGTCCTATCCGCTCTGTCCTGTCCGCTCTGTCCTGTCCGCTCTGTCCTGTCCGCTCTGTCCTGTCTGCTCTGCTGCGTCAGCCGAAGGCTCAGACATTTGCAAACTCCGCCACGATCGCCCGGCGATCCTCTGCGCGCATAAACGTCTCACCGATTAAAACGGCGTCCACACCTTCCGCATACAGCGATGCGACCTGCTCCTTCGTCGTGATGCCGCTCTCCGCCACAAAGACAACATCGTCAGGCACATTTTTTAAAAGAGCGCTGCTGTGCGTTACATCAACGGTAAAATCCTTGAGATTACGGTTATTGACACCGATAATCCGGGCACCGATGCGAAGCGCCATTGCGATCTCCTCATCGTCATGCGTCTCCACGAGCGCCGATAACCCGAGGCTGTGTGCCAAATCCAGATATTCCTTTAACGTCTCTTCCTTTAAAATAGAACAAATCAAAAGGCATGCGTCTGCGCCGAGCATCTTTGCTTCGTAAATCATATAAGGGTCTACGACAAAATCCTTACGCAGAAGCGGAATGGATACCGCCTTCCGAATCTCCTTCAAGTACTCATTGCTGCCCAGAAAGTAGTAGGGCTCCGTCAGAACGGAAATGGCACTTGCGCCGCCCGCCTCATAGTCTCTCGCGATCTCCACATAGGGGAAATGCTCGGCGATCAGCCCCTTAGACGGGGACGCTTTCTTTGCCTCGCAGATCAGGCTGATACCGTCCTTTTTTAACGCCTGCAGAAACGGAAACTCCGGTGCCTGCCCACCTGCAAGCGCCAGCGCCTCCTCCCGCATCTGCTGCATTGCTTTCACCTGCTTCTGCTCTGTGATGCGCTGCCTTGTCCGATCTGCTATTTCATCTAAAATATTTCTTTTTGTCTGCTGCTTACACATATCTGATTTCCTCTCAAGATAAAGCTGCACCAATCGGATACCTCGTAAATGACGTAACCGGTTCTATGCGTTGGTCGCAGCGATAAATTTCTCCAACTGCTCTTTTGCCCTTCCGCTCTCGATCGTCTCCCTTGCGATACGGATGCCGTCCCCGATCGTCTCACAGTCATCCTTTGCAAGATAAATTGCGGCTCCGGCATTGAGCAGCACTGCATCCGTCTTCGGTCCCTTCTCCCCGTCTAAAATCCGCTTTGCGATCTCTGCATTTTCATTTGGCTCACCGCCCACAAGCTCCGCCTTCTCACATCTGACAAACCCAAACTGCTCCGGCGTGATCTCATAAGTCTTAAATTCACCGTTTTTGCACTCGCACACCTTCGTCGGTGCACTCAGAGAAATTTCATCCATGCTGTCCATACCGTATACGGTCATTGCCTTTTTGACACCAAGGTTGTAAAGGACGTGCGCCAACGGCTCAACCAGCTCCTCACTGTATACACCGAACAGCTGCATCGCAGCGCCCGCCGGGTTTGCCAGAGGCCCTAAAATATTAAATAAGGTGCGGATACCGATTTCCTTTCTGACCCCGCCGACAAAACGCATCGCCGGATGATATTTCTGTGCGAAAAGGAAACAGATATTGATATCCTTTAACACCTGCTCACTCTTTGCAGGCTCCAGATCAATCTTGATACCGAGTGCCTCAAGACAGTCCGCCGTCCCGCACTTGCTCGATGCCGCGCGGTTTCCGTGCTTTGCCACCGGAATGCCTGCTGCCGATGTGACTAAGGATGCAAGCGTGGAGATGTTGAAGGTGTTGGAGCCGTCTCCGCCTGTCCCTACGATTTCCAACACATCCCTGTCATTTAAAAACTTCTCGCAGTGTTTCCGCAGAACCTTTGCCGCTGCGGTCACCTCCTCGATCGTCTCCCCCTTCATCGCAAGTGCCGTCAAAAACGCCGCTTTCTGGGCATCGGTTGCCTCCCCTCCCATAATCTCATCCATGACCTGCTCGGTCAGTTCCGGGGATAAATCCTCTCTCTTTGTCAATTTGCCGATTGCTTCTTTGATCATTTTCTCTTCCTCCGTTTTGATTATAAATTTTTTGTTCTATTTTTTGCTTTATGTTTTTGCCTTATGTTTTTGCTTTATATTTCATATGCCTTCGCAATTTGTGCGTTACACTTGCAGGAAATTCCTTAAAATCTGCTGTCCGTCCTTTGTCAGAATCGATTCGGGATGAAACTGCAGACCGTAGATCTTATACTCCTTGTGCGCAACAGCCATGATCTCATCCTCATCCGTCACTGCCGTCACCGAAAGCTCGTCCGGAATCGTCTCGTTTAGCGCTACGAGTGAATGATATCTTGCAACAACAATTCGCTTCGGAAGTCCCGCAAAAATACTCGGCACCTTTTCCGTCCCTTCCAGCTCAAGCACAGCCTCCGACTGCTTGCCATGCATCAGCTTTTTCGCATAGGAAACCGTCGCGCCGAACGTCTCACAGATCGCCTGATGTCCCAGACAGACACCGAGAATCGGTATTTTCCCTTTAAAATAGCGCACCACATCCTCGCAGATGCCGGCATCCTTCGGTTTTCCCGGTCCCGGAGAGAGGATGATATGAGTCGGATGCAGCTGTTCAATTTCCTCCGGTGTCATCTCATCGTTTCGGATAACCTTGATATCCGGATTGACCGAACCGACCAACTGATATAAATTGTAGGAAAAGCTGTCGTAATTATCAATCAGTAATATCATTTCCCAGCGCCTCCTTTACTGCCTTTGCTTTGTTGATACATTCCTTAAATTCCAGTTCCGGTACGCTGTCCGCCACGATTCCCGCTCCGGAATGGACAAAGACCTTATTTCCCTTTTTAAATGCAATGCGGATGGCAATGCAGGTATCAAGGTTGCCCGTGAAATCAATATAGCCGATTGCTCCACCGTAGATTCCGCGCTTTACATTTTCGAGCTCATTGATGATCTGCAGTGCACGGAGCTTTGGTGCACCGGAGAGCGTTCCCGCCGGCAGGATGGCATCGACCGCATCAAGGGCATCCTTGCCTGCACGGATCGTTCCCCTGACCGTAGAGCCGATATGCATCACATGGGAATATCTCTCGATTTCCATATACTTTTCCACCTCTACCGAGCCAAATTCGGAAATCTTGCCGATATCGTTTCTGCCGAGGTCCACAAGCATATTGTGCTCGGCGCGCTCTTTTTCATCCGCCAGCAGTTCTTTCTCGAGCGCCTCATCCTCCTGCTTCGTGTAACCGCGTCTTCTCGTACCCGCCAACGGGAAGGTGTGAAGCACTCCGTTTTCCAGCTTGACTAAGGTCTCCGGGGACGCTCCTGCCACCTCCAGGTCATCCGAGCTGAAGTAAAACATATACGGAGACGGATTGCTTGTTCTTAAATACCGGTATGTGTCAAGCAGGCTTCCCTCATACTCAGCCTCCATACGGTTTGACAGAACGACCTGAAAGATATCTCCCTCATAGATGTAGCGCTTTGCCTTCTCCACCATCTCGCAGAACTTTTCTTTTTCAAACATCGGATTAAAATCGGATTTGAGGCTGCCGGACGTCTCCGTCACCGGCTCTCCCCGCAGAATCAGCTCCTTCATGTCGGCAAGACTTTGCACCGCCGTTTTGTATTCCTCATCGACCCTGCTCATCGGGATATTGACGATCAGGATCAACTTCTGCCTCAGATTATCAAAGGCAATGACCTTGTCAAAGAGCATCAGATCCATATCCTTAAACATATGCTCATCGTAGGCATCGAGCTTCAAGGTCGGCTCACTGTATTTCACATAGTCATAGGAAAAATAACCGACTAGCCCGCCCGTGAAGCTCGGCAGTCCTTCGATCTTCGGGGAGGTATAGTTTTTCATCACTTCCCTGACATAAGTCCCCGGATGATCGATTTGCTTTTGCTCCTTTTGCACCATCTGACCGTTTCCGCCGGCGAGCTCCGTATCTCTTTCCTTCACGGTCAGTTCCCCGTTCTGACAGGTGATTTCCATGATCGGGTCATAACCGAGGAACGTATAACGTCCGAAATGTCTTTGCTCCTCCACACTTTCCAGCACATAACAATTGCGGCTCTTTTGCTTTAACCGCTTTAATACCTCGATCGGGGTCGTCATATCCGATAACATTTCCGTATAGACCGGAACGATCTTATAACCGGCGCCGATTCGTTTTACTTCCTCCAAGCTGTTTATCTTCATCGTTTTCCTCCTTTACGCTATGATTACAACAGGGTCAAAAGCCCTGCTCCACGGCAAGCTTGCTTGCAAGTGGAGGAGAGGCTTTATGACCCGCCCCTACATGAGCAAGAAGTGGGGCGAAGCTCCACGAAATTGCGAATGTAGGATAGGATTGTAGGAGTGCGAAGCACGAAACAATCCGTGTAATCAGTTTAGACTCTCGGTCGCGTTGCTCCCCGTAGTCACGGAT
>JAFUZE010000206.1 GCA_017476765.1 Lachnospiraceae bacterium | reverse complement strand
TTTCATACAAAAGGAAAATGCGATGTCAAAGTTTTTGATGACATAACGATATCCCGGCTTACGCTGGCGTAAGCCGGTTTTTTTCTTTTTTCACTCTTTTTTTCTTCATCAGAGATCGGATGCCGTAAATACATGCCGTCAGGAGCCAGAAGGCGAAGCTGATGCCCTTGCTTTCTTTCATTCTGTATGGAATGTATTTCAGCGAGAGCGTATGCTTCCCGGCAGGTGTTTTGACAAACATCATCGCATAGCACGGATCCTCGATTTCGACTTCCTCGCCGTCGATATAGGCGTGCCAGCCCTTGTCATATGCGACGCTGAGCATGGTGTAGCCATCCTCCGCATAATCGGTCTGCCCGGTAATCGTATCGTTTTTCGCCTGAATCTGCATCATTTGATTTTCCTGCGCCGTTTGATAAAACGCATTAAAACGCGCCTCGTTCATCGTAAACAACGTATATTGCGTCGAGATATCAGCGGAACTGTTCGGCCATGCAACCTCGGCGACGGTCTCCTCGCCGGCTTCGGCAAAGCCTGTTCCGATCAGCTCGTTTGCGAAGAAGTAGCTGTAGCCGGTTGCCTCCGGCGTATAGTGAAAGCGGAGCTTCAGACCGCTGCGACGCCTTTCTCCCTGATCGCTCGTATCGTGGCAAATCTCGGTTGCCTCGTCCAGTGATAACTGCTGACCGGAGGCATCCACGAAGCAGAAGGTATTTTCGGCGGAAACATCCTCGTTGTAGGAAATTTCCTGATTCGTAAAGACCGGAGTATCCTCTGTTGAATATAAGCCTGCAAGGGCGTTATAAAAATCGGTCGGATAGGCAACATGCTCCTTGAGAGCGGCGGCTTCTTCCGGCACATAAATTCCGAGCGAGAGCGCCTTCGGATTCTCAAACACATAAAAGATGTCTTGTCTTCCCAAATACTCATATTGTTCCAGACCCTCCAACCGGCAGGAGGAAGTATATGGGAGGAAGAGATAGCGGATGCCGGCGAGAGACATTCCCATAGGGGAAGAGTTGTGCCGGTTCATCATATTATTGCCGCCGGAGTAAAAGCCCATCAGAATATTCAGATGTGTCTGGTGGGCATTTACAAAGGAGTTGAAAAGTGCGGGAGAATCTGTGTTGTAATACATTCCGGTGTTGATTAGCCCGCTGCGCGGTGCGGCGAAGGTCGTCCGGAAATATTCATCGCTTTTTTCACGCTGCGCTTCCATGTAGGCAGCTGTGGCAGACGAATCTCCAAAGATGGATATCGTAGCCAGACCAAAGTGACAGTAGGTATAGACTGCATTTACACAGAGCTCCGCTGCCAGAAGGAATACGACCACCTTTGTGTACTGCTGCGGACTGCGTTTTGCCAGAAGCAGATGGCAAAGCAGATAAACAGCGCACACGATGAGGGAGCCTGCGAAGGAGAACGAGCTGTTGCCGCTGCTTCCGAGCTGGCATAAGAGCAGAAAGCCGCATGCGATGCCGGTGATGCAGGCAAATCTGACCGCAGAGGTATTTTTGATCTGACGGATGGCATCATAGGAAAGCTCTGCCAGCAAAAACATCAGAAGGAACACATAGCGGTTCGGTACCTTGCTCTGGTAGTGCAGACCGTTCCAGAGGTAGGACAGTACCTTACCGTTAAAGCTCACGTACAAAATGACGAGCGGAACGAGCTTGCGCAGCTTGGCGCGTATGCTTACTGTTTTGGAGCTCATATAGAGAAGAAGCAGAAACAGCAGCAGAATCCCGCAGTAAATATTGACCATGCCGTTATCCGCCGATACGGAATGTGCGGTCGTAAAAATCATATGCTTTTTCCACTGCTCGAGGAACGAAGTGTGCAGCCCGAGGGAGGGCAGTATGGAATCGTTGTCGCGATAAGGGGAATCCGCAGAGCTGAGCAGCGTCGATGCAATGATAAAAAACGCATTTCCCGCTGCCAGAAGTGAGCAGAGCACAAAACGTATGCCTTTCCGCACAAAATCCTTGAAGCTTTTGTAGTAGCAGGTAAAGAAATAAATCACAAGGAAGATACACATATATAACGCAAGATACAGGTTCGTGGCAATACAGTAGGTCAGAAGCAGTACATAAGGCAACGTTTTCTTTTTGTAGAGCAGATAATCCATTGCGGTCATCAGAAGAGGAAACGCAAACAGCGTATAGTACCATCCTGTAAAATTGTGCATGGCAATCATGTATGCATTGAAGGAGTAGATCAGAATCGGGGCGAGCAGACGATAGTCCGTCTTTTTGACACGTCCCCCCAGAAGTCTGTGGGTCATATAATATGCCATGGACAGACCGCAGAGTCCCAGACAGATTCCCTCACCGAGCAGCAAAAGCGCAGGAATCTGATCAGCCCCGAACAGACGGTAGAATGACATGACCTGAATCAGCGGATGGTTCGCATACAGGCTGTAGCTGTAGCCGCCGTGCATGCTTAAGTACATATTTCCTCCTTTTAAATTGTAAAGGCAGTCCATATAGGACGGAAGAGTCAGAGAGATTCCGTCCTCATCGAAAAGGGCGCTGGTTCCGAACGGAGGACAGTCTGTGATGACCATAACGATCAGGAACAGGAAAAACGGAACAAAAAAGCCGGCATAATACATACGGTTTTCGGATAGATGTACAGAGAACGTGTGAGGGAGCTTCCTGTCATCAATCCACTGTTTGATGCGCAACAAAACATCGTATACTTTCTGCTTATCACTGTTAAAATACAGGGACAGAAAGAGGAGAAGACCAAGAGCGCTGAGCCCGATTCCGACGTAAATCCACCTATGGGAGCGTGCGGCGGAAGCAGCCTCCTCCTCCTCGGAATAGACAACCAGGGCATCGCGAAGCGGCTTGGCTACTTTCTGGAAGGCAGAGCGGTTCAGGCTATAAGCAAGGAGACGGAACGTAAAACCGTTATTGTCGTTGTTTGCAAGGATTGTATATGCCGTCATGCTCCCTGTCTGCTGCTCCTTTGTAAAGGAGAACACCTCTCCTGTCATGTCGTTGCTTATGTACAACGCATCGGATACTTCTTCCAGTAATTCGATTCGGAACGGAGCACAGTATTGCTCGGCGCGTCCGTCAGACTGATCTCCAAACAGATAATAGAGAGAATCCGCAAGAGGTGAGACCGAATAGTCCGAGGAATCCTCGAAGGTGACGGTGACGGCAGCAGGCACAAATAAGTCGTCCTGAACGCCGAGCTTGTGCGCCAGTCCGTTTATATATTCAAAATTATCCGGCAGTGACGTGCCGCAATATTTCTCATATTCGGAATTGTCAAGACGGACTGCCTCATACAAAGCGTCGATGAATTCCAGGTCTGCTTCGTCTGTATGTACTGCCATAAATTCTTCATATGCGTCAGAACCGGCTTCCGTCCGGGCAGTGGAAGCGTCTGACTCTGCGGATACATCAGGGGCGATCTCGGAGTCCTCGACCGGATTTTCTGCCTTAGAGCCTTCCGGCTGCGCTGCCCACACATAGGAGGCGGAGAGAGCGCGCTTTTGCGGGAGCAGGTTCAGATCGGACTGGACAAACGCATTGCCGGTCAGCTCCGCCGCAAGCAGAACCAGAAGAAGGACGGATGCGGATCGCTGATACTTCGGGGCGTTGCTAAAGCAGACAAGCACGCCGGAGCATACGAGCAAAACGATGGTGACCGGAAAAGCGAATGCCGGAAAGTTGTGGGAAAAACCCGCATAGCCGGCGAGCATAATAAGGGAAACTACAGCAAAGCTGATGCCCTTTTCCGCTTTGGACGCATCGCCGAAATGAGAAGCTCCTTCCGCAGCAAGGCGAAGCAGCCAGAAGATCAGAAGGAAGCTGAAAAATACCGAGTATCTGCCATCCGATATGCCGAAGCTCATCAGATGGCGGAGCGGCGATATCGTAACAGCTCCTGCAAGAAGGAGTGCAAAGAATCCATAGGCAAGCTTCTTTGCGGCGGAAATTTTGCTGCTAAAAAAAAACAGAGTGAGAGGCAGGAGCGCAAAAAGACCGAAATAGAGGTCTGCCCCGTATACGGCGTTAAAGCTGATCGACGGAGCGGTAAACGGCATCAGCCTGGATAAGAGCATCAGCGGGGTATAGGTGAAGCTGAAGCCGTGGTAAGGAGAGGCAGAATACATGGATTCCAGATACGGCAAAATGCGGAAGGACGAAAGCAGAAAGGAAAACAGCAGGCATCCGGCATTATGCACAAGGTTTCCGGGAGTGAGTCTGCCTGAAAGATGAAGCTCGACCGGTGTCATGAGAAGAAGCAGAAGAAAAAGCGGAAGCGCTCCTGCGGGAAAGATTGCAAGTGCGAATGCCAGCATCACAATAAGATGCAGGTATCTGTGCCCTTCCCACATCAGCTGTGCGGCGGCAAATACAAGCGGGCAGATTGCATACAGGCAGAGGGCAGGCAGATAGCTCTCCTGAACGAGCCCGTAGCTGCACATCCCGTATGAAACGGCGAAGACAAGCTGCCGGATGTCGGACGGTAGGGAAAAACGGGCTGTATTTCTCAGATAGAACAGAAAGCAGACCGATGCAAGCGCATTAAAAAGTATTTCGTGCAGCTGCAAAGTGCCCATTAGCGGATTGCCGTAGCCGGCGCGGTAGTATACATGTATGATCGATAAAAGAACTGCAGGAATCAGGGCGGCATACAGATAGAGCGCACCGCTTTGCTGCAGCTTTTTGTTTACGGAACGATACCATTGTGATTTTTTCATTTTCTCAGACTCCTTTTAAATAAGTAACACTTTAACGGAAATTATAGCATTATCCATAGCGGGAATCAAGACTTGCTTCCTCTGGATGCTTTGTGCAAAATTCTTTAAAAACGGAGAAAAAACAGGAATATTTATTAAAAATGCACAAATACTTTCCGAGAAGATTGTAGAAAGTAGATACAGGAAAAACCCGTTTTAAGTTTGACACACTGTTTTTTTGATGTTAAAATTAGGTTACATAAAGATGAGTTAATGGGGGCAGTATACCATTTGACTTGTTCAAGTGAGGGATTATGAAATGAGTTTTTCGAGCAGAAGAAAACTACGTATCGGTGATATCCTCAAAAATGAAGGGTTATTGACTGACGAATCACTGGAAAGGGCACTCGAGCTCCAGAAGGTACAAAAGAAAAGACTTGGCGAAATCCTTGTGGATGAAGGCTTTGTGACGGATGAAGCGATGGCAGATGCACTCTGCAATCAGCTGCATATGGAAAGAGCAGACATGGCGAATGACAGAATTCCGGATGACCTGCTTTCTATCTTTGATGTAGATACCTTGAAAAAATATATGGTGATTCCTGTAAAATACGACAGCAGGAACATCAATGTGATAAAAGTGGCAATGGCGGATCCGATGGATATGCTCGCAATTGACGACCTGTCGATGATGTCAAGCCGCATGATCGAGCCGCTTGTTGCGACACCGCGCGAGATTATGCTTGCGATTGACAAGTATTTCGGTAACGCCGAAGCGCTCAAGGCGGCGAGCGACTACGAGCAGGAGCGAAGCGATTTATTTCAGGAAGATGAGATGGATCGTATGCTCAACGAGGATGTCAACAATTCTCCGATTGTTCAGCTTGTAAATTCCATGCTGGAGCAGGCTGTCAGACAGAGAACCTCCGATATTCATATTGAGGCGTTGGAAAAGAAAGTCAGAGTCCGTTACCGGATGGACGGTGCTTTGTATGAGAGAATTACATATAATATCAAGCTGCTTCCGGCGATTGTGGCGAGACTGAAAATCATCGGCGGCATGGACATTTCCGAGAAGAGAAAACCGCAGGACGGACGTATCACCACCTTTGTGGACGGAAGAGAGTATGATATCCGTGTTTCCATTCTTCCGACGGTATACGGTGAGAAAACCGTAATGCGTATCACAAATAAGAATGCGCTGACAAGAGATAAGAAGGAGTTGGGCTTCAATGATCATGATTTGAAGCTGTTCGATCATATATTGCAGAATCCGCACGGCATCATCCTTGTGACGGGTCCGACAGGTAGCGGTAAGTCCACGACGCTTTATACGGCACTGAGCGAATTGAATACGGAATCCGTGAATATCATTACGGTAGAAGATCCGGTCGAGGCGAACGTGGCGGGCATCAATCAGGTTCAGACAAACGCAAAAGCCGGGCTTACATTCGCA
>JAFUZE010000205.1 GCA_017476765.1 Lachnospiraceae bacterium | reverse complement strand
GGCAAAGAAAGGGGGGTTGACATACGGAAAACATACTTATATCATTTATTCTTTCTGTCGTGGCTGGTGTAACTGCCAATTACATAAGCAAATGGCTGGACAGAAGGACTAAAAACAGCAACCAGCCTAAGGAATAAGCCTCCTTGCCAAAACGGAACAGAAAAACCCAGTGTCTGCCAACACTGGGTTTTTTGTTGCCTTACGGAAATACTTATATCATTTTGCCTACGCATAATATAACATATGCTTGAGGTCTTTTCAAGTATAATCTTTTATGAGGCTACTGTTCACTGCGTGACCGATAGCGGTGGTTCGGAAGTAAACAGCAGCTTGATAAGCGCCGTGACCCATGACAGCAGGAATTACTCTTTATACAGTTTTGCAAAATATTTAAGACGATAGCCTGCACCCTACCGAATCAGCTTAAGCTTCCCCGCCGCCTTCACAAGCATAGCTCCCTTCGGCAGGCGGTATAAATCGTCCTTTGTGATTGCGCCGAGCTTCATCGTCAGGACAAAGTAGATGACGATTGCCGCCGCCATCGAAACGACAAGGCTGATGACATTGCAGAGATAGTCTCTTTTCATCAGGCTGCTTACACCAAGGTGCACTCCCTGATACACGCCGTATGCGCACACTCCCATCACGAGTGAGGCGGCAAGCGGGAGCAGAAACGTTTTCATGTAATTTTGTTTATAGCCCAGATATCTGGAAACGCACACACCGTTCAGCACGCACATACATAGCGAATAGCAGATGGCGGCAACGGCAATGGAGTAGAGTCCCAGATCCGTAAAGTACATGAGAAGCGCAATCACGATCGTCTGGATAACAAGTGCCGCCGCCGCATTGATAACCGGCACATTGACTCTCCCGATTCCCTGCAAAACGGCATTGGTGAGCGTCGATAAGCTGTAAAAGACGACCGTCACGCTCAGCACGCGCAAGAGGCTCGAGGAGAGGGCGATAGAGCTTTCAATGTCAAAAAGCAGCTTTGTGACAGGCTGCGCAAGCGCAAAGAGCCCCGCCATCGACGGAATCGCCACGAGCATCGTCGTATGAATCGCCTCGCTGATCTTGGCATTGCAGCCTCGCCGGTCGCCCTGCGCAAACAGACCGGAAATCGTCGGTATCATCGCTGCGGAAACCGCCGAAGCAATCGCAATCGGAATGTTGGAGATCGTCACCGGCTGTCCGCTGTAAATTCCGTACAGGGTTGCCGTCTCGACCTCGGAAATATGCTTGACGTAAATCATGATTTTCGTATAAATCGTCTGGTTTAACGACGTGGAAAAATTGTAGATGAACGTGCTCAAAATAAACGGTGTCACCATTGAGAGAATGATAACAAAAATTGCCTGATAGGACAGAACATCTCTCGTTTTATCGTGGTGGATTCTCCGGAAAATCGTCTTTTTGTTCATCATATAAATCGCAAACATGAATAAAAGTGCCAAAAGCACGCCGGCACCGGTTCCCATCGCACTGCCGATGGCTCCGTAGATTGCCTGCGTCGTGGAATCCTGATCTTTTACGAGCCGAATGAGCAGATGGGCTGCAAGAAGGCTGACCGTCGCATTGATGATCTGCTCAAAAATCTGGGAAACCGAGGTCTGGAGCATCGTCTTATGTGCCTGAAAATATCCTCTTAAAACTCCCAGAAGCCCGGAAAAGAAAATCGTCGGCGCAAACACGCGCAGCACGACGACCGAGTTTTTTTCGACAAAAATACCGGCTCCGAAAAAGGCAAAGAGGGAAGCAATGCCGCCGACCACGATCACATAGATGAGCGCACAGTGAAAGATTCTGTGCGCATTTTTGTATTCCTTCACCGCCAGACGCTGTGCAATGACTTTGGAGATGGCAGAAGGAATACTGTAGGAGGAGATGAGCAAAATAATCGTATAGATATTGTACGCCGCCCCATAGTATCCGTTTCCTTCGTTTCCAATAATATGAGCCAGCGGGCTTCTGTATAAAATTCCGATAATACGGCTGAAAATCCCTGCCATTGCAAGGATTCCCGCCTGTAAGATAAAACTGTCATTTTTTTTGGAATTGCTCATGAAATGCTCCTGCTTCCCTACATTTAATCCGTACTCTGCCGCTCTTTCCCTATATTTTTCCCCTGTATTCTTTTCCTTATATTCGTTTTCTTTATTCTTCCTCTTTTTTCCTGCGGTAATACATCAGGTATTCCTCTTCGCCCAAATCCTCATTGATCTCCAGATCGCGGATCAGAAGCCCCCGGTTGCGGTAAAAGGTGTAAGCGCCGTAGTTCTTTTTAAACACATGAAGCGTGAAGTAGTCATTCTCTGCCTTGACCCACTCAATCATCCTCGTCCCGAAGCCGAGCCCCCGGAAATCCCGGTGCACAAAAAGCCCTTCCAGATATTCACCGTCCATGCCCATAAAGCCCACAACACGTCCGTTCGATTCATACACATAGACATCCACTTCCCCGAGCATACGCCTGACATAGCTTTTGCTCTTATCCCAATAGGCGGGGTCTACAAAGTCATGGGCTTCCAGATTGCCCTCGTGCCAGATTTTCATGACCGTTTCGATATCCGTATCAATTAGTTTGCGAATAAAATCCATAATCATTCCTCTTATTTTGTGAGTTCAAGCAGCTTATCGTGCATCTCCTTCTCGATGATCTTAAGCTCCTTCTCTGCATTCCGGCGTTTTTCCCTGCCCTCCTGCTGGATTTTCATCACCTCGTCAAAGGTACTGATCAGAGTCTGGTTCGTCTGCTTGAGCGTCTCAATATCAATGATGCCGCGCTCGGACTCCCTTGCCGTCTCCATCGTCGCAATCTTCAAATTTTCCGCATTCTTCTTGAGCAGCTCATTCGTCATATCGCTGACCGCATGCTGCGCACGCGCTGCCTCCGTCGAATGATTGAGTCCGATTGCAATGACCATCTGGCTCTTCCAGAGCGGAATCGTATTGACGAGCGTAGACTGAATCTTGTCGGACATTGCCGTGTCGTTGTTCTGAATCAGACGGATCTGCGGTGCCATCTGAATGGCAACCATCCGGGTAAGCTCAAGGTCATGCAGCTTTGTCTCAAAGCGGTTGCACATGTCAGCATGGTCTCTGGCAGCCTGTGTATCCTCCGGCAGACCGCTCTTGTCCGCCTTCTCCACGAG
>JAFUZE010000204.1 GCA_017476765.1 Lachnospiraceae bacterium | reverse complement strand
CTATGCTGTACCAAAATATGGCTGCTTCTCACATTTTCTACTTCACCTTAACACT
The DNA here is from genome assembly GCA_017476765.1 of Lachnospiraceae bacterium. Lineage (GTDB taxonomy): Bacteria > Bacillota > Clostridia > Lachnospirales > Lachnospiraceae > JAFUZE01. The sequence continues at coordinate 11,876 of JAFUZE010000204.1, read as the reverse complement.
CTTCTTCTGTCCCTACCCCTTAAATAAACTCTTATACTTCTTTAGCTGTGCCTTCGGCGCCTTAATCACGCAGCTCTTATGCACGCCCTTCAAGGCATTTTTCCCGACCTTAGTAAGCTTTGTGCTCTTCACGGTGATTTTCTTTAAGCTCTTGCAGTTCTTAAATACCGTGCTGCCGATCGTCTTTACCGACTTTCCGACCGTGACTGATTTCAGGCTTGTACAGCCATCAAGCGCAGAATTTCCGACAGCTGTCACCGCTGTACCGATTGTGATAGTCGTAATCTTCTTATTTCCCTTAAACGCCTTTGCTCCGATTTCCGTTACGGTATACTTGATTCCCTGATATTCGACCGTCGCCGGAATGCTGATCTTTGTTGCCTTTCCATTCGCAGTTCCCGTACACGACACCGCAGGCTTCGATACAGAAGCATCCGTCACCTTATATTTCAGCTTGGTCTTTGCATCCGTAAAGCTGCTTCCCTTTGTCAAAGGCTTTACTTCAGGTGTGCCCGCCTCCGGTACGGTTGGCGTGACAGGAGTTGTCGGCTGTGATGCCTCCTGTAAAAGCGTGTACGTTTCCTGTGCAGTGGTGTTTATCTTGCCGGCAGTGTATCTTACATTGCTCCCGTCAACCCAATACCATCCGGTGATTACCGGAAAGCCAACGCTCACCTGTATGCCTGCCGGCAGTGTAATACTCTTCAGCTTGGTACAGCCAGCCAACATATTCTGAGCTGTTGTAAGCCCCTCCGCTTTAACAACCACAGCTTCAATGTCGTTATGATGTTCACACCAATTCGGCACCGACTGTCCGTTCCAGATTCCGTCCAGAGCATAGTTACCGTCTCCGAACAAAGAAAGCGTACCCAAACGATCAATCACCCAGATTACGCTGCCGCTCCTTCCTCCCGTCAGAATATCATAACCTTCAATCAGACCAACCCGCGTGTACGTCATTGCCGCATCGGCATTTGCTTTCGTTTCATGGCATACGATATCCTGATTGTCAATCCAGTAATAATTAAACGGAAGCGACATCTCAAAAGGCACATTTGCAGGGAGCATAAGCTTTTTCAGGCCCTCACAGTCATCAACCAGAAGGCTCGGATACAATTCCGCATTATGGCTTGCGAACGAAAAACTGCGCAAATCCAAATCTTCAAGCTTGCTACAGCCGGAAAACATAGATCTCATATCCGTCACGCTGGCGGTAGTAAAGCTGCTTAAATCCACACTGGTAAGTGCTGTGCAGTCGGAAAACATAAAACTCATATCCGTCACGTTGCCAGTGTTAAAGCTGCTCAAATTCACACTGGTAAGCGCTCCGCAGCCGAAAAACATGCCCCACATATCTGTCACATTAGCGGTGTTAAAGCTGCTTAAATCCACACTGGCAAGTGCTGTGCAGTCGGAAAACATAAAACTCATATCCGTCACGTTGGCAGTACTAAAGCTGCTTAAATCCACACTGGTAAGTGCTGTGCAGCCGGAGAACATACTACGCATACTTGTCACAGCGGATGTATCAAAGCTGCTCAAATCCACGCTCACAAGGGAGCTGCACCCCTGAAACATTCCACTCATATTCGTCAGCCCTTTGATTTTACTGCTTCCAAAGGTAACGTCTTTTAACTTTTCACAGCCCGCAAAGCTAAGACCGGAATCTCCGATCTGACTAAAATCAGCACCACTGAAATCTATGTGTTCCAGATTCTCATACGCATTAAAGCCCCAGAAAAAAGAGCCGTATCGGTCGCCGGAGAGCCTATGTACGACTGTCTTCACCTCGCCACGGTAATCTGCCGTACGCTCCATGCTCTCGTCATCGTACTCGCAAAGGAAGTCATCCTCGTAATACTCATCCTGCCCGATCGTTCCTTCCATCATCAAAAGCCCGGCTGTATCTAACGACCACTTTGCCGAGCCGCTTTCCGTAATATTTCCCTGCCGGGTAATGGTGCGTCCGGCGGTTGTAATCGAAATCTCCTGTCCGCCTGCTTTTTCCAGATTTTCAGATGCCGCAGACGATGTATCCGGGTACTCTCCCTTAGCCGGCTCCATCCCTTCCGCATCTCCCAAGTCATCTATGTCTGCTTCCATCTCGGTGCCTTCGGGCAGCATTTCTTCTATTCCGTCCTGATCTTCCTCTTGGTTTTCGATTGTCTCCTGCTGCTCGATAGCCGTCTGCTTTGGATTTTCCTGTGCCTGTGCCGTTATCACATCGCTGCACAAACAGAGATTCCCTATCAAAGCGACGGATAAAAGAGTTGCCAGTTTCCGGTAACGTAGTTTCATAATGTTCCTCCCTCGTAGTCAGTGTCCATTGTTAAAGCGCATTGTTATAACACATTCCTGTCCTTCATTTTTTACCTCTTTATAAGAATAGAATGAAATATCGTTTTATAATTATCCAATAAATATAAATATTCCCTTCTTTAAACAGTTATCGCCTTTTCTCGACACTATCTATTCAAATTATTTATTTTCCACAATTATATCTAATTAAATTAGTTACGTCAAGTCAAATTGCTACTCAAACTGGACAAACTGATAGATGGCGTATAGTAAAATTATTCAAAAAAGGGGATGTTTGTATGGAACGAGAAGCGTTCGGTAAAAGAGTTGCCCAGCTGCGCATGAACAAAGGGGTGTCCGCACGGGATATGAGCTTATCGCTCGGTCAGAGTCCGGGATATATTAACAATGTGGAAAATGGCGTGAATCTACCTTCCATGACGGTTTTTTTCTATATCTGCGATTATTTTCATATTACTCCGAAGGATTTTTTTGATACGTCCATTCCGAATCCATGCAAAACCTCGGAGCTGACTGCCGCTACTAAAGGGTTGAGCGACGAGCAGCTCGATCATCTGATTGCACTGGCAAAGGGACTTGTGAGAAATGCATAAAAAATGGCTTCTGCCCATCCCAAGATCAGGCAAAAGCCACATGATATTTTCTGCTGTCAATTACTCTATGAAGGTATCCTCCGCGGTGCCGGTCGCATCGCCGGCTTCCATGCTCTGGGCACCCACAAATCCATAGCTTTCATATTCAACAATATTCTTATATTTCATGCAAAGAATCCGCTTCACCGATTCGTTAATTCTCTCCTCGGTAATTTCGCCGCTTTGCACCGCATCCAGAAGTCCCTGGTAAGCTTTTTTAAAATCAGCCGGCACGGCGATCATATCAGCGCCTGCCTGTACCGCCATGACTGGGGCTGCTGCATGCTTATAGTATTTCGTGACAGCACCCTTATTCATGTAATCCGTGATAATGACACCGTCAAAGCCAAGCTCATTGCGCAGAATATCGGTCATGATCACGCTGGACAGTGAAGCCGGCGTATTATCTCCGATAATATTCGGCATCGATACGTGGGAAACCATAATCATCGGGATGCCTTCCTCGATCAGCTCTTTATAAATCACACACTCATTTGCTTCCAAATCTTCTTTTGTTCTCTGTGAGGTAACCCGGGCCGATTTGGTATCACCGGTCACATCACCCACTCCCGGAAAATACTTGACACAGCTGTCAATGCCCTGATCCGCCAAGCCTTTCACCTCACTCTTCACAAGTGACACCACACTCTCTACATTATCACCGTAGCTTCTGCCTGCAATGGAACTGCGCGGATTTGTCGCAACATCGGTAACCGGTGCCAGATTCAGATTCACACCAAGCGTACGGAACAGACTGCTTTTATTGATACCGTTCCGATATGCGTCCGAAACAGAACCGGATGTCGCAATTTCCGCCTGTCCCGGCAGCTCCTCCTCACGGATACCGGATAACGAGAACGGACTGCTTGCACCGCCCTCATCATTGACAGCGATCAAAAGCTCATATTTGCTGAAATTCCGGGTGTTCGCTATCATCAGAGTGAACTGATCCTTGTCCTCCATATTTGTCTCATCATAGAGAATACCGCCAACTGCGTAAGTATTCAGCGCCGCACTCGTTGTACTTCCTGCCTGCTTTGCCCTCTGTACTCCCGTGATATTCTGCGGAGTTACCAAAAACATCGTGGCAACCTTCTCCTCCACTTCCATCATGTCCAAAATATTCTGTACATAGGAATCCAGTATCTGCTGCTTTTGTTCCTCGATTTCTTCCTCCGAAAGTTCTTCAGAAGGCTCCTCCTCTGCAGTGTCCTCTCCCACTCCGGAAGCATCCTGCGCATCAGGCTCCTGCGGACTGCTCTCCTCGGTATCCGTTTCCTGCTGAACCTCTGCAGTATCTGCATCACCTGACTGCAGCTCATTTTCTGTATTTTGTACGCTTTCCTGTGACGTTTCCTTTACCGCTTTATTCTTTCCCTTCGAGCCCGCCTTCAGCAAAGCATTGACCCCCGTAATCAGCAGAAGGACGATGAGCGCTACAACAACGACTGCACCGGCTAACACGGCAAATGCCTGCATCTGCTCCTTCTTTCTTCTCTTCTTCCTGTTTTCACGGTTTTCCTGTTCTCTTTGTTCCTCCAGATTCATTTTGCTACTTCCTTTTCTACCTTTATACAAGAATCTATCTTTTCATCGACAAAAGCATTTTGCCCGATGAAAGCACTCATTCCCTCTACCCCGCAGTGCCAACTCGCAATCCTTCGGATTTGCTCGTTCGCGGGCTTCGCCCTATCTTTTCATCGACAAAAGCATTTTGCCTGATGCAAGCATCGTCAAAATGCTTTTGTCGGTGAAAAGGCACTGCTCATTGCCATCGCGTACATTATAACACAAACGGATAGCGGGTATCAATCTATTTCGACCGACACCCGCTTCTAAACTTCACTATCCAATGGACTGTACCTCCTATTCTGTTGTCCTCTTTCCATCTCTTCCTTTGTACTGATTGTACTGTAGTGGTTAAAGAATATCTGTTGTACCTCACTACTTTATGCATGTACTCGATTCTCACGATTTCAAACATTGGTAGTTCATCTTACCTCTCTGGTGGTCCGTACCTCTCTTTCATTAGATTTGATCTATGTGAATTTCTTTTGTATGTACTCATTATATAGTCAGATACGACAATTGTCAATACTATTTTTACATTTTTCATCTTTTTTCTTTCATTTTGTCAAATATGTACATTATTTTTTCATTTTTCAGCTTTTTAGAGCTTGTTTTTAGCAAATTTATACAACAAAATGTGGCAACAAAGAAGCGGAGCATCGCTCCGCCTCCTCTGAGATCGTATCCTTCGTCAGATCAGATAAATATATCCGATAATTTCTCTGCCATGATTCCATGTATCAATCGTTCCGTAGTGAAAAACAATATTCGATGCCTTCGGCTTTTTATTTACCGTCTTATAGCCGGATTCCGACACATACACGGTATCGCCTGATATTTTCTCCACAACGGCAATGTGATAGCTCCCATACTGTGGTCCGAAAACCACCAGCGCCCCAACCTTTGGGGTTGTTCCGTAGGGAAAGGTGTTTTGCAGCTTATTTTTATTCCAGATCGCCATCGGATTACCGCCGAAAATACTCAAATCCACCTTTTCTCCGGCTTTTGTGAGAATTTCCGAGGCTCGTCCGCATGCATACCAGGTGCAGTTGCCGGCACAGTATTTTCCTTCCGCGAACGGAATTTTGGTCGGTGCATATTGGTTATAAAGATAATAAATATTCTGACTGGAATAAAAATGCTTATTGCTCGCTGTCGGCCGCTTCACTCTGGCTGAAAATTTTACTTTCTTGACCGTGACCTTGCAGGTCGCCTTGACGCCGCTTCCGTCCTTTGCCGTACATGTAATCGTTGCCGTCCCTTTTTTCTTCGCAGTCAGCACGCCCTTTGAGGAAACGGTCACAACACTTTTCTTGCTGGATTTCCATTTCACCTTTTTATTCGCCGCATGCTCCGGCAGTACCTGCACAGAAAGTGTATAGCTGCTGCCTGTCCCAAGCGTCAGCTTCTTATCGGAAAGCTCGATTTTGCTGACCGCCTCATCATCGTCTTCGTCTGTATCCTCCTCTGTATTCTCCTGCAATTCATCCTGCGGAAAAAAGGAAACCGCCCTCGCGCTTATTGGTTTACATAATACACCTGCTGTACAGATGAGCAATGCAACTAGAATACCCACAGTTCGTTTTTTCATTTTTCATCCCCTTGATACCCAAAATGTTGTTGTAACCGGTCTGATTTACATAATATACCAAAAGTATATCTAAATCGCATACAAATTGCAACAAGAAAACTTTCTTTTCAGGGATTTTTTCGTAATTTTTTAAAATTCAAACAGGAGGGACGAATCCCTCCTGTCATATCCTCGTGTATTATTTTTTAATCGTTGCCTTCGAGCTTACGCCTTTGGCTTTCAGAAGCTTCTTATAAGCACTGAGCTTTTTCTTCGGCACCTTGACTGTTGCCTTCGCCGGAGTACCCTTGAACGCCTTGCTGCCGACCTTCTTGCTTGTCAGCTTTGTCGTCTTGATCGTGATGCTCTTTAAGCTCTTGCAGCCATAAAATGCACTGCTGCCGATCTTGCTCACCTTCTCCGGAATTGTGATACTCTTAAGCTTTGTACACTTATAAAACGCCTTGCTGCCGATGGATGTCACATTCTTTGCAAGAACGATCTTTTCCAGATTTTTGCACCCATAAAAGGCTTTGCTGTCGATCGTCTTTACATTGCTGCCGACGGTCACGCTCTGAATCGTCTTATTATTTTTAAATGCACTGCCTGCAATGGATGTTACCTTGTAGGAAGCTCCGTTGATCACTATATTGTCGGGAACAACGATCGTCTTGGAGCTGCTGTTTGCCAGCGCATATTCCACCGTTTTGGACGAAGAACCTGCCTTTGTTACCCGATACATCGTTCCGGTCGACGAATCCATGACCGGATCTCCCGCCTGCAGTTTCCCGTCTCCTGTTTCGATCCCGACCGTCGGCTGCTGATCTGACGGCTTTTGATCGGAGGTCTGCTGGTCCGATGCCTGTGCACCCGTGCCGGTCTTTGAAATCACTTCGGTTTTCGTCTCCCCGCATACCGTACAGGTATAGGTCTTCACACCGTCGGACGTGGCAGTCGCCGCCTTTGTCACTACCCCGGCATTCCAGCTGTGGGCTTTCTTTTGCAGAGCTGTTCCGGTCTGAATGATCTTCCCGCAATCCTTGCACCTTGTATCTCCTGTATAGCCGGCGGTCTGACAGGTTGCCGGAGCCGCATTCACAAGCTCGGTATGCAGATGGTTTGCACTGTTATAGTCGCCATAGGTCTGCCCGCATCTGGTACATACTGCTTTGACACTGCAGCCGGCGGTTCCTCCGGTGTGTCCTAATGCCGGAATTTCCACCTGACTGCCCGGTTTTACCACGCCGCATTTTTTGCAGCGGACAGATTTGCTTCCCGCATCCGTACAGGTCGCAATGATATCGACCGTCTCCTGCGTGTTCCACTCGTGCTCTGTACATTCCGTCTCCGCTACTAACGTATAACTGTACTGCTCATTTACCGCGTCTCCGGTTGTGCTGACCGCCGATACCTTTACGGTCACCGTCTCTCCGATGCTCATATTTCCGCCGACGGAAACCGTGGCAGAGCTGCCGTTTATCGCCGTCACCTCGCCGCTGCCCACCTGATAGCTTCCGGATGCAGCATTCGTCAGCGTATAGGTGACATTGGTCACTCCGGTAATCGTGCTGCCGGATGCGAGAGAAGCGGTGATACCGGGAATGATCGGTGTTATATCATCCTCGTCGTCCTCATCCTGTGCATTCGGGTCGATCACCTTTAACACCGTACCGCTGCCGTTATAATAGCCGTTCATCGTTGCCTTCAGATCTCCGGTCTTATTTGCGTCGCTTCCGACATTGAAAATCACGTTCAGCGAGTCCTCTGACTGCCCGTCCGGCCATGCAATTCCGTAAATGCCCGCATTTTCGTCAAGGGCTGTCATCTTCACTCCCGGCCAGTCTCCATTTTTATATGTTACGTTTCCGTTTTCCGTTACCCACATATAAGCGTAAATGCTGCCGCTCCAATTACTCGGTTTCTCAAAATAGAGCGCATTCACATGCATGTTAACCGGAACATCCTTCACCGTAATCGTCACCTGTGCCGACGGACCCATCGCCGTTTTGACCGTAATCAGTGCACTTCCGGCTCCCACAGCCGTCACAACACCGTTTGCGTCAACCTTTGCCACGGAGGCATCGCTCGACGACCAAGTCAGAGCTGCGTACTTCGCATCTGCATTTGCCGGATTGACTATAGCTGTCAGCTGCAGAGTGCTGCCCTTTTTTATCTTTTCCTTGCTTTGATCGAGTGTAACGCTTGTCACCTTTATGCCCTTTGCCGCTACCGTAATCGTTGCTGACGCGGAAATACTCTTATTGGAGACAGACGTTGCCGTGATCGTTGTCGTACCTTCACCTACTGCCGTAACCTTGCCGCCGCTTACTGTTGCGATCGAAGAATTGCCGGTCGTCCAGGTCACTCCCTTAGAGGAAGCATTGGACGGCGCAATCGTTGCCGTCAGCTTCAGCGTATCGCCAAGATCCATGCTGGCGGAGGTCTGATCCAGTGTAAGCCCTGTCACTTCCACCTTGCTTACCGGTGTCTCTACTCTCGAAAAATCTAATGCATCCGTTCCGCCCGACATGTACTGACTCTTACCGTCTATCATTGCCGGTGCCGGTGTCAGGCTGGTATCGAGTACATAGACACGCAAATCGCCCTGCGTCGAGCATCCCGATGTCGTCAGTGTTCCGCCTGTCACATTGATTACATTTCCCGTGATGGCATCCGTGTAAGTGCCGTTCGGGATACCGCTGAAGGTTGCATCACCGGATATTGTGACAAGCGCAAAGCTGTCGGTTGTCGCATCTGTATAGCGTCTCTTAAATGCCATCGTTCCGTTGCAGCCTTCCGTCGAATACTGCCCCTTTCTGAGCGCCGGAATCGCCGCACGGAGACGGTTCAGTCTCTGAATGTGCTGGGAAAGAGGATACGCCAGCGATTCTGCCATAGCGCCTGTTGCATTTCGGTACCTTCCAAAGCCTGCGACCTCCACATCTCCTTCGATATAGTCTCCGAAATATGCTCGTCCCGTATTGGCTAAAGCGGTATTGGTTCCGTCATCGATCTTACATCCTTTCTGGAATTCTACCTCACTTCCATAATAAATACACGGGATTCCGCGGAACGTAAACATTAAGGAAAGATTCTCCGCCCACTGTGCCTGCGAACCTGCAAAGCGCTGATTCTCCGGTGCCTGATCCGGCGCGTAATCATGGGAATCCACATAGGTCACGTTAAAGGTTGCATCGTTGTAATACTGGTCATTTCCCACTGCCATCGCAAAGGCAGACTGTGCATATTGAAAGCTCCAGTGCATCGGGAAGTCAATGACATTCAGCCCGGATGCCTTGCTGTAATCCGGTGTATGATATGTATTGCCGCTTAGTAAAGCATTCTGGCTCGTCGGTTCGTTTCCAATGCTGTCGTGATCCTCATACGCCTGTGCCACCGAAGCCTCATTGGTCGCGATTGCAGCTGTTGTCTCGCTGTCATCCCACGCATACGACTTTGACTCCTTCCATGTATAAAACGGACAGGAAAGTGCAGGAATCCCTTTATTCCATACATCTCTGACACGGGTACAGACCTCGCCGAACATATAGAAATTTCCCTCTCCCGTCGTCCCGTGCACCTGATTATAAGCATCATTCAGCTGTGAAATCAGCGCATTGTTGAAAGTCAGCCGGGATACATGCTTTACCGTATCGACGCGGAATGCATCGACTCCCATCTCGATATACTTGCTGTATGCATCCACCAGATAATGGTATACAACCGGATTTTCCGTATTTAAGTCGAGACAATCTCCCGCAATATTTTTAATCTGCTCGTCATAGTTCTCCCAGCTGCTCAGACCCCCATAGTGATGGTAGATATTTCCCGTATCGTATTCTGCTGTGGTGAGCAGCTTGACTCTCGTCTGGAACTGCGAGTTCGGATCGAGCGAAGCGTAATTCGAAGGCCAGCTGTCGCCGTCCGTCACCATAGAAGCCTCCGCATCCGACAAATCCTTGCTGTAATCCTTGTGCGCAATTTTGTACAGGTTTTCCTCTCCCCAGTTTCCGGTATGATTGAACACAACGTCCTGAATGACCTTCATCCCGCGTGCATGCGCCTCATCGATCAGATCCTGATAGGTACAGTCACTGGATTCATATCTCGGATCAACCTTGGAAAAGTTGATGGCATGATAGCCGTGATAGTCATAACCGCTTGCATTTTCCACAACCGGCGTAATCCAGATGGCGGTAAATCCCAGCGCCTTAATATAATCCAGCTTTTCAATCAGTCCCTTGAAATCGCCTCTCCACGGTTCATCCCCGGCATTCTTATCCTGTGCATCCCAGCACTGCACGTTGTTGGTCGAATCGCCGTCATAAAATCTTGTCGTCATGACAAAATAAATCGTCTCGTCCCGGAAGTCCGTCATGCTGCTGCCCGAGTTATAGTATACATCCGGACTTTGGCTGTCCTGCGAGAGCGGCAGGCTTTCCTCCTCCGCTGCTGCCTCCTGCTCCTCGGATACCGTTTCATTCTCCTGCAAATTCTGCTCCTCCGGCAGAGCTTCCTCCTGTGCAGCCTGCACGTCTGCCGGAGTCTCCTCCTGCTGCGCAGCGTCCTTCGCAAATACAATCTGCAGACCGTTCGGCACGCTGCCGGCAACCGACGTAACCCCAACCAAAAGCGCCGTAAACGCAGACATCGCTGCCCTGCTCCATCGTTTTCTTTTCATATCCCCCATCCTTTCCGGTCACATTACACTCCTTAGCCGGCATACAGCGCAACAAGATCTCTATTTGTAAGGGGTCTTGTGAAAACGTCGGTCCTTAGTACCGCTACGTTTTCACACGAGAGCGGAAGCGGGTACCCCGTCAAATAGAAATACTGCTGCAGCGTCCGCCTGCTAACACACAAATGTAACCCTTCTCATGTAAATGTGCATGCGGCGTTAGCAATACTTAAAATGCAACAAAATCTCTTACTGTTAAACTAGCCTTTTTTATATCCCTTGTCAATAGTTCAGGACACATTTTGTACACATATTTCAGCTGTAATTCAGTGATTGACCATGTGGACCACCAGCTATGTACCGGTTGGAAGTTGCCAAACGGCTGCCCGCTGAATGATAACATACTCCATACAACAAAAGCCTGCCGACAGTCAGGCACACACACCGGACTGCAGACCGGCTCTTTTATAACTGTTTTTTTATAACTGTGTCGTAACAAAAATATCATAAATGGCTTTGATGGCTCCGTCAAAATCCTCGTTTTTGACACCGATGATGATATTGAGCTCAGAGGAGCCCTGATCGATCATCTTGACATTGATGTTTGCGTGAGCCAGTGCGGAAAAGATTCTGCCGGCGGTTCCTCTCGTCGCCTTCATGCCGCGTCCCACAACTGCAATCAGCGCCAGATCGGATTCCAGCTCGATCGTGTCAGGCTCTGCCGTCTTGTGCAGACCTGCGAGCACCTTCTGCTCCTTCTCCATAAATTCAGACTGATGAACAAAGATCGTCATCGTGTCAATACCGGACGGCATGTGTTCAAAGGAAATATCGTTGTCCTCAAAAACATTAAGCACCTTCCGTCCGAAGCCGACCTCGGCATTCATCATATCCTTCTCGATATTGATTGCGCAAAAGCCCTTCTTTCCCGCTACACCGGTAATGACATATTTCGGCTTCACGCAGGTGCTCTCGACGATCCATGTACCCGGATCCTTCGGCGAGTTCGTATTCTTGATATTGATCGGGATTCCCGCCTTGCGCACAGGGAAAATCGCATCCTCATGCAGAACCGTCGCTCCCATATAGGCAAGCTCTCTCAATTCCT
>JAFUZE010000203.1 GCA_017476765.1 Lachnospiraceae bacterium | reverse complement strand
CTTTGGAATGCACAATGCCCGGCACATATTCATAGATTTTGACATCCGCCCTGATCAGCGTTTTATAATGCGACTTTGCCAAAGCATACGCCATCTTTTTATCCGGTATCCCCGGCAGAATAATCCTCACGTCAACACCTCTGAGCGCTGCAAATTTCAGCGCAGCCTCCAGCTCTCCGTCGAGAATCAGATACGGTGTCATAATATACACATAGTCTGTTGCACGGCTCAAAATGTCAATGTAAACGTTTTCACCGACTCTGTTTCCGTCGAGCGGACAATCTCCGTATGGCATCACATAGCCCGCCGCATGCTCCTGCTTCGGAACCGGCATGTGAACGTATTTATCAAAAACAGGACCCGGATCATTGATCGACCACATCTGAAGAAACATGAGGGCAAAGCTTCTTGCCGCATCTCCCTTCAGCATCAGTGCGGCATCCTTCCAGTGCCCGAAACGCTCCTTGCGGTTGATGTACTCATCCGCAAGATTGACACCGCCGTTAAAGGCAACTTTTCCGTCAATGACAAGAATCTTTCTGTGATCCCGATAATTATAGTGGGTCGAAAGAAACGGCAGAATCGGAGAAAATGCCTTGCACTTGATTCCCAGCCGTTCCATACGCTTCGGATAATCATGCGGGAGCAGCGAGATTTCACACATTCCGTCATACATCACTCTCACATCCACTCCTGCTGCCGCCTTCTCGGACAGAAGCTTGAGAATGCGCCCCCACATATAGCCTTCCTCTATAATAAAATATTCCATGAAAATATAATGCTCCGCCTTGCGCAGTTCCTCGAGAAGCGCTTCAAACTTCTTCTCTCCGATCGGGAAATAGGTGACCTCCGTATTGTCAAAGATCGGAAAGCAGCCGGTTCGATTGACATAAGTACACAAATCATCCGTACCGGAAGGGTCGCTCTCAAGCCTTTCCATGACCTCCTTCTTTTGGATAATCGCTGTCATCGTATCGTCAATCAACTGTTCGATTCTTGTTTTCACAGCCCGGTGCCCGAGGTTCGTCTGCGTAAATGCAAGAAAAATCGTTCCCGGAACCGGAAAAAGCGAGATCAGCATCATCCATGTGAGCTTCGCCGAGGAATCCATGCTGTTTCCGAAAAGATACAGTACCATCACAAAGGTAAAGGCGATCTGTAATCCGGTAAAGTGCGGTATGTATTCCTTGAACCATCCATAGACAGACATAATGAGCGACACCTGCACCAGCATCAGCAATAGAATCAGAAACAGTCTGCTGAAAATGATTCTGAGCAATCCCTTCTTTTTTGGTTTCGCAAGTCTTAAGGTCAACTCCTCTTCCGGCATATCCGATTTCCTCCATCCTTCCTTCACAGCCTCAAAACATATGAAAATGCTCTTGGGCAGCGTATTTGCGCCTTGCCCTTAAAAGGATACCATTCAGGCGCAGGAAATACAAGAGTACGATTTCACAAAATAAACGCACAAAATGAAAGTTTCCTATTTTTTTATTGCCAAATCCTTCAAACTATGGTATGTTGATTCTATATTTTTTAGTATCTTATTGTTTATCTGATTGCCTTTCTAAAGAATTCCGAATCAAAGCTACAACTCATCTTTGCTTTATCCACTCATTTTGTATATTCGCAATTCCGGTGATATACACATTTCTCAAAGGAGGTCTTATGAACTACATTTCCAAATCTTTAGACGAATTAAATGTACTTGATGATTTTTTAATGAACACCCTTGCATCAGATCCGGAAGTCGGAGTCCCATTCTGCCGAATCCTGCTGTCTGTGCTCTTACAACGGGAAATTGATAAAATCCGAATCATTGCCCAGCGCACAATTCCCGCACTTACCCCGAAGATGCGTGGCATCCGCATGGATGTCGAAATCGAAGAGCTAGCTGACACGCCACAAGCATCTATGCAGGAAAGTACTGACTCTTCAATCTCTAATGTCTGTAATATATATGACATCGAACCCCATCTGCAAAAGAATATAAATCTCCCGAAACACAATCGATTTTACCAAGCCAAAATCGACAGCCGCTACATGCACAGCGGAAACAGGGATTTTAGCCAGATGCCCAATTTGTACATGCTGACCATTACGAATTACGATCCCTTTGGCTATGATTATATGATGTACACGATCAAAAACCAGTGTGTGGAAGTATCGGCATTGGATTATGAGGATGGTATTCGGCAGATGTATTTCTATACCAAAGGTCGGAAAGGTGGTTGTAAAGACCTACGCAACATGTTAAACTATTTGCAGGAAAGCATCGCAACAAATGTCACGGATTCTGCAACTCAGGCAATCCATGATTATGTAAGCAAGGTCAAGATTCAGCCGGAGGTGAGATTAGAATATATGAAATTCGATGAAATTTTATACTATGCGAAACAGGAAGGTCACACAGAAGGACTTGAAGAAGCAACACGAACAAATATTTATGATCTTTTAGAAGACTGCGGCAAGATACCGGACAGCCTAAGGGACTATTTAAATGCCCAATCAGACCTCGAAGTTTTAAAGCATTGGCTCAAACTGGCTGCTCATTCTACCAGTATGGAGACGTTTATGGAGCAGATTGGCTGTGTGACGAATACATAAAAAGGTATCCTTTTCAGGATACCTTTTTATGTCATATCTTTTTTTATTTTCTTTCTACTCAACAGCCTTGAACGCCTCTTCCAGATCTTCAATAATGTCATCAATATTTTCCGTACCGATAGACAGGCGGATCGTATTTGGCTTGATGCCCTGATCCTCTAACTCCTCCTCCGTGCACTGGCTGTGTGTCGTAGTTGCCGGATGGATGACTAACGACTTTACATCCGCAACATTTGCAAGCAGGGAGAACAGCTCAAGATTATCGATAAAATCTTTTGCCTTCTGTGCATCGCCCTTGATCTCAAACGTGAAGATGGAACCGCCGCCGTTCGGGAAATATTTCTTATAAAGCTCCTGCTGAGAAGCATCATCGGATACAGCCGGATGATGTACCTTCTCTACCTGCGGATGCTTGCTTAAATACTCTACTACTTTGAGGGCATTTTCCACATGACGCTCCACGCGAAGAGATAACGTCTCTAAGCCCTGCAGGAAGAAGAATGCATGGAACGGAGAAAGTGTCGCTCCCGTATCACGCAGTAAGATTGCACGAATCTTTGTCACAAATGCCGCTGCACCGACTGCCTTTGTAAAGCTGATGCCATGATAGCTTGGGTTTGGCTCTGTCAGTGACGGGAACTTGCCGCTTGCCTCCCAGTCAAATTTACCGCTGTCTACAATGACACCGCCGATCGTCGTTCCGTGTCCGCCGATAAACTTCGTTGCCGAGTGAACAACGATGTCAGCGCCGTACTCAATCGGACGAACCAGATACGGTGTTGCAAAGGTATTGTCAATGACAAGCGGAATCTTGTGAGCATGTGCAATCCCTGCAATTTTCTCAATGTCAACGACATCGGAATTCGGATTGCCCAGCGTCTCGATAAAGACTGCCTTCGTATTGTCCTGAATTGCATTTTCCAGTTCCTCATAGTTGAACGGGTCAACGAACGTGGTCTTCACGCCGTAGGACGGAAGCGTGTGCGCCAGAAGGTTGTAGGGTCCGCCGTAAATGTTCTTGGCGGATACGATATGATCACCTGCCTGTGCAAGGTTCTCGATCGTATAAGTAACTGCTGCTGCACCCGAAGCAACTGCCAGTGCTGCAACACCGCCCTCCAAAGCTGCGATTCTCTGCTCGAACACATCCTCGGTCGGGTTTGTCAGTCTTCCGTAGATGTTTCCTGCATCCGCAAGACCGAATCTTGCAGCCGCATGATCGCTGTTACGGAACACATAGGATGATGTCTGATAAATCGGAACCGCTCTCGCATCGGTCACCGGATCCGGCTTCTCCTGTCCTACATGTAATTGTAAAGTCTCAAATTTTAAATTTCTCTCTGCTCGTGTTTTCTTTGCCATTGTCTTTTCCCTCTCTTTTCCAGACAGCTCTGTTTTATACTGTCTTTTGCTTGTTTTCGTTCTCTATGGTTGTATCATAGCACAGCTTTTCCCATTTGTCCAATAGGAAATATCAGGATTTGGTTATAGATAGAGCCTATAACAAGAACATCTAAATCACATATTCGTCCGCCTTTTCTCTTTGCCATTCTACGAGATCCGCAAGTGTAATGTTGTCGACGACATCGTTGATCGCATCGTTTAATTTTTCCCAGACATAAACCGTGACGCATTCCGGCTTTCGCTCGCACTCCGTGCTGTCCTCCCCCACACAGCTTACCGGTGCAAGATTCCCCTCTGTCAGGCGCAAAATCATGCCGACAGTGTATTCCTCCGGCTTCCTTTTCAGCATATAGCCGCCCTGCGGTCCCCGGATGCTTCTGACAAAGCCGGCTTTATTTAAAATAGAAATAATCTGTTCCAGGTACTTTTCCGATATGTCCTGCCTTCCGGCGACATCCTTGATGCTCACCGGTTCCCCGGTATCATAAACCGCCAGATCGAGCATCAGGCGAAGCGCATATCTTCCTTTCGTAGAAATCATCATAAAAACAAAACCCCTCCCAAAATATACAATCAAACTCCTACATCTATAGTATGAATTGTATATTTCGGGAGGGTAAAAGTCAAGCAATACCTTAGATCACATAATTGTCAGCGGAATCGTGCATGGATTCCAAAATATCGACTAATGTATAGCTGTCAAGCACTTTATCGATCGCATGCTCCAAATCCTTAATCACGTTCGTCAGGCTCATATTCTCCTGATCCTGGTCGTGCTCCTTGAGTACATTTTCCGTCAGGCGCAAAATCGTTCCGACCGTAGCAGTCCTTGCCGCCTCTGTAGCGAAATAACCGCCCTTCGGACCTCTTGTGCTTCTGACTAAGCCTGCAAAATTTAACGTCCCCACTACCTGCTCCGCATATTTGCCAGAGATGTCACGCCTTGCCGCCACATCCTTAATTGCGACAGGGGTTCTGCCTCCATACTCCATAATGTCAAGCATGATTTCGATTGCATAAACTCCTTTTGCGGAAATTTTCATGTTTTCTTCCCTTCCTTTGTCTGTAGCCGGCATTTCAAAAGTATCGGCAAAGAAATACTCACTTCCTATTTACGCTTCCAAGAACAGCGGGGTCGAATAATATCTGTCACCATTATCCGGCAAAAGTACTACGATATTCTTTCCTTTATTTTCCGGACGCTTTGCCAGTTCGATCGCTGCATACAACGCAGCTCCGGATGAGATACCAACTAAAATTCCTTCCGTCTTGGCAATTTCCTTGCCGAATTCAAATGCCGACTCGTTCGCTACCGGCAATACTTCGTCATAGACCTTCGTATCAAGCACCTGCGGAACAAAGCCTGCACCGATACCCTGAATCTTGTGAGCCCCGCTCTTTCCTTCGGATAAAACAGGAGAGGAAGCCGGTTCTACGGCAACAACCTTGATCTCCGGATTCTGAGATTTTAAATAAGAGCCCGCACCTGTGATCGTTCCGCCTGTACCGATACCGGCTACGAAGATATCGACCTTGCCGTCCGTATCATTCCAGATTTCCGGTCCGGTCGTCTCCTTATGCATCTTCGGATTCGACGGGTTATCGAACTGTGCCGGAATGTAGCTGTCCGGAATTTCCTCTGCCAGCTCGTTTGCCTTAGCGATTGCCCCCTTCATTCCTTTTGAACCTTCGGTCAAAACGACCTCTGCACCGTACGCCTTTAAAATGTTGCGTCTCTCGACACTCATTGTCTCAGGCATCGTTAAAATAATCCGATATCCCTTTGCGGCTGCGATCGCTGCAAGACCGATTCCGGTATTACCGCTTGTCGGCTCGATGATCGTCGAACCTTCCTTTAAAAGTCCCTGCTTCTCCGCATCCTCGATCATTGCCTTTGCGATTCTGTCCTTCACGCTTCCTGCCGGATTGAAGTACTCCAGCTTGGCAAAAATTTTTGCCTCCAAATTGAATTTCTTCTCAATATTCACGACCTCAACAAGCGGTGTGTTTCCGATAAGTCCCAGTGTTCCCTGATAAATATTTGCCATTTTTAATCCTCCTTATTACCTTTCCGCACTTTTCATAGAAGTTTTCTATGATTTTTATGGAATAAAGTTTATCATATTATTCCTAGTATGTCAATAGGGTTTTTGAGGCTGCGACTTGTAAAAAAAAGAGATTCCGTTTAAAATATAAATATATGCCTGTTCTTTTGTACAAACGCAATATTACTGCATTTCTAACAGATTTGACGGCAGTTAATTGCGTT
>JAFUZE010000202.1 GCA_017476765.1 Lachnospiraceae bacterium | reverse complement strand
CCTTGCCTCCAAAAAATGTCAGTATCGGCTCCATAAAGACGAGGTAAAGAGCGGTGAGAAAAACGCTCGCAATCACGCATAATAAAATTGCATTTCCTACGCTCCTATGTGCGTCTTCTTTCCTGCCGGCTCCTAAACAGATACTGACAAAAGCACAGCATCCGTCCCCAATCATAACTGCTATTGCCAATGCAATCACAGTAACAGGGAATACCACTGTATTTGCGGCATTTCCATACGAGCCAAGATAATCGGCATTTGCAATAAATATCTGATCAACGATATTATATAATGCTGCTACCACTAACGAAATAATGCAGGGAACGGAATATTTCCTCATTAGTTTTCCTATGCCTTCTTTCACAAGAAAGTCATTTGTTTGTGTTTCACTCATAAGTCTACCTCCTGAAATCATTGTCGGCCGGGCGTAAAAAAAAAGCACATACCGGGAGCGTATGCGCAAAAAAATACATGCGCCTCAGCCTCTGTTTCGTATCTGACAGTGCGTGAGCACAGCATGTATCGTGTCTGTTCTGTATTTATTTAGTATATTATATTATCAGTCTGCTCTGATTTTGTCAAGTCCAAAATCATTACTGTATAGCTCCTTTTCAGCGTTTTCCAATTTCCTGTTGTCCCATGTGCCTGTCACGCTTCGTCAATAAGTGAAACGCTCTATGAAATTTGCAGCATCACAATTAAATCAAACCATAGAAGTCCATCATCGTCTGCTTCCTGCCGGATCAGCGGTTCCAATACCGTCACATGATTTCCCATATCGTGCCTGAATGCCCGCATGTCCGCATACAACACTTCGATTTGCTCCATATGTTTCTGATTGTCCGAAATCTGCTGCTGTATTTCCTTTTCGTCATCACAAACTGCTATTTTCATGCATGACTCACCCTTTTTTCGTGTAATCAGTTTTGACGCTCTTATCATACTATATCGGGAGATTCGTTTCTTTACCGTACAGGCATGTTTTGAAACGACGTATTTTTGATGTAAATCGATTGGTAAGAATGTAAAATCGCCGTCCGGCAGGTAAAATCTCCTCCTGCGGACAGCGACATGAAAACAACGAATGACCTACATCCAGAAATTATATCTGTTCATCAGCATAGACGCTAAATAATTGCTGCCTGTGCCATACTGATTTCCGGCGCCATATTGCAATCCCATCCCATACGAAAGTCCTGCCCCGTACTGCAGCCCCGTGCCGGATGCATTCGCGATTGCATAGTTTGCAATATTACCGGAAACAAATTCCAATCTGGAGGAAAAGCCGGAGCCTAACACCTGTTCCACCGTATCGATTCCCGCACTCGCAAACTTCTTCTCGTCGATGCTCACGCTTTTATCACGATTGACGGTAATGCCGATTTTCTTTAAGTCATCGCTGTTTTCACGAAAGGCATTTTCCATCATCTGTCTGTAGCTGTCATTCAAAGCGGAGGGCGTGTTTTTCAGATTCTTTACGGTAGCATTATAGCTCGACACCATATCCTTCGCCTGCCTGAGCAGATTTGCCGCAGAACCGCTCTTTCTTGCCGCAGCAAACAGATTGTTTGTGTTCTTTGACGCAAATGCAGCGGCAGTGCTTCGCAATTTCTCCGACGCATTTCCCATATTCGCATAACCGGCTGCCTGCTTCGCGTAAATACTTGAGAAACTGTACGAAGAGCCCGGTATGGTATTTGACTTTCCCACACGGCTTCTCCCCATCTGACTAAGCAAGGCATTGCTCCGTATCGAAGTGCCCGTGCTCCTTGCAGACCATAGCATATTTGGTGTAATTCTCATCTTTGATCCTCTCCTTCCATCCATTGCCGGCTTTCCTTTACCGGTCTGTTTTCTGTGTTTCCTATACACTCCGGTTATCGGCATCCACTCCTGCCTTTTGTATAGAATTGACCCCAATGGACGCTTCGAGGTAGCCACGGGAACCTTCACCCTGCATTCTGCTGCAGCATAACCGTAATGCGGAAAATCTGCTCCTCCGCGTCAATCCGGATTCCCCCAAGATACTGCTGTGCGATTTCCCTGACGTTTCTAAGACCGATTCCATGCTCCGCCAAATACGGTGCAGGTTCTCCTTCCTCATATTTCGTTGTGACCGGCAGCTGATTCTTTTCATCGATTCTGATTTCACCTGCAAAAGGATTCTCTACCTCTATGAAAACAAACCGATCACGCATTTTCATGTGCAAACGGATAAAGCGCTTTTGTGAGGGCAGCCTGCAGCACGCCTCAATTGCATTATCCAGCAGATTTGCGAGTATAATACCCATATCAAAGGCTGCAATGGAGCAGTCCTCTTTGTAAAAGAAATCGACCTCCATCCGGATGCCCTCTTTCACCGCTCTTTTATACTTGTCGCCAAGCACAACATCACATACCGCATTTCCCGTAGAAAATTTGCAGTCCAGCTTTTCAATCGAATAATCCAGCTTTTCGATATAATGCTCCACATCCTCATACTGTTCGCAGGCGACAAGCCCCTTGATGTTTGTCATATGGTTTTTCATATCATGGCGCAGCCTCCGGATATCTCCATAGAAGGAATCCGCCTCCTCAAAGCGCTGCCTGATCTGCTTTAGCTGCTCCTCTCTTGCGAGCACTCTCTGACGCTGGAGCAGCTGCATCCGGTACTGCTTCCACACAAAGATTCCCGCATATTCACCAATCAGCAGTCAAATTGCCATTGCCGGAACCTTCCACAAGGAATCCCTGCGGTTTTCAAACAGAAGAAACACTTCGTTCTCAAGCGGGACAACCGTCAGATGCACGATCATATATGCCAGAATGATTCCCACCACATTCAGCACAGACAAAAATGCCAAGTCCCAGACTGCCATCTCATTCATATCCTGCCCGATCTTCTTAAAAATGCGAAAGAAAACATACACAAGCAGCGAATACAAAAGAAGATAGGCAATCTGCAGCACACTGAGCTGAAAATACAGCCTGTCCATAAAGTTCTCCGCACTTGTATCGAGCAGGCTCTGCCATTTCTCCGTACCCGCCTGATAAGCACAAATAGAAATCAAAAAGCTCATCGTATGCAAATGATACAAAAACAGAATCAGAAATACGGGCTTCTCCCAACTGCTGATTTTACGGATTCGGCAATAGCCTGCAAGAACGATCATATAGATGAAATAACGTAGAATCCCATGTATATTCAAGGCATAATCCATAAAGAGATCGGCTGCTGCAATGATTCCGAAAAGGAGCGCCGACTTTTTATCGATCCTTCTGCCAAACAAAACCCGCCAGAGTCCGATGAGCAAAAGCAGCAGGACAACGTCCCGATAGATTCCACTCAAAAGACGGATTGCTTCCTCACACATCTGCCAGTTCATCCACAAGCCTCCTTACCTTAAATAATGGATAAATGCATTCACAAAATCGGCATATCGGTACTTTGAAATCAGAAGGCAGTCCCCTCCCCTGACCCACAGCTGCGATCTGTCGTATTTTTCAATATACCTCATGTTG
>JAFUZE010000201.1 GCA_017476765.1 Lachnospiraceae bacterium | reverse complement strand
GGCTCGATAGCGCTTGTCAAAAAGCCTCGACTATGCCCGCATCGCCTGCGTTTTTTTGCATACACTCTCGAACCAATATCCTTCGTATTTAGTTCAAATTTGAACGTGTCAGCACACTAGTATAGCGGTCATCAAAGAACTGTACCAATCGCCGCATCCGATCTGACGATGATATCCGGCAGCGTTTGTCGAACAGCCGGAAGGATCACACCGGTGCCGGTCGTATCAAAAGCTCTGTTAAGAGGGGACGGAGATGATCCTCTCCCTCTGCGAAAAGCCTCTCGGGATGCCACTGTACGCCGATGATAGGAAGCGATTCGTGACAGAGCGTTTCGGCGACGTGATCGGGAGCCTGCTGAAGAACGTGGAGCTCCCTGCCGATTTTGTCTACCGACTGGTGGTGTGCGCTGTTTACCATAAGACTGCGGGTGAGAAGGGAATCGCGAGGGAGAGAGCGGCCGATTTTTTGACATGCAGCAGTGCAAACAGGTTCGATGACATGGTACTGATCGCATGTCGTATACGCATGCATTTTGAGGGAGCTAAGCGGCATATCCTGCTGCAGGCTGCCGCCGAAGAAAACGTTGATCAGCTGCATGCCTTTGCAAATTCCGAGCACCGGCTTGCGCATGCGGACAAAGGCTTCCAAAAAGAGGAGCTGGATGCGGTCAAGCATGAAATCGACATCTCTGGAGGCGGTGTTTGGTTGATGAAAAAAGGACGGGTCGATGTCGCCGCCGCCCGGCAGAAGCAGCAGATCACAGCGCTCTGCCAGTCGATGGACGGAGAGCGGGGCGACGGATAAGTCAAAAACAGAAGCTGCCTCGAGCGGCAGTACGGCAATGCAGCCGTGCCGTCTTAAAGCTGCCTGATAGTTGCCGGTCTGCTCCTTGTAACCAAGCAGACAAATTTTTGCCGGTTTGTGCATGCGTTGTGCCCCTTTTTAGGTAGTGTCTGTTTCCAGTATATGCAAAAGGGCTTTTCAATGACATTCAAATTGTATTTTGAAACAACAAAATTTGATTTTAGTCTTGCACTTTTGGCAAAATTTGTTATACTTAAGCTATAGAACTGAAACTAGGCAAGGATGCCGCTTTTTTTGGAGAACAGAAGGTTCTCGCAGTCAAAGGAGTGAAGAGTATGGGATTAACAATTAGACAAAGAACAGATACGTCTTACCTATTTTCGTCGCTGAATAAGTCATCCGGCGGCAACAATTTGTCCAACATTTTATCTGACTATGTCAGCATCAAGAACGGAAGCTACGGCAAATTGATGAAGGCATACTACGGTGGCAATGCGAGCAGCAGTGTGAACAAGCTGGCAAGCTCAAAAACATCGACCGCAAGTCAGGATGATACCAAGACGCTTACATCAATTCAGAGTAGTGCGTCGGCGTTAAAGAGTGCTGCAGATGCACTCCTTAAGACCGGAAAGGATTCTCTGTTTGCGCAGAAGGATATCGAGAAAACTGCAGAGGATGGAACAAAGACGACCGAAAAGGGATATGATACCGATGCAATCTATTCGGCAGTTTCCAAGTTTGTGGACAGCTACAATTCCGCTGTTAAGAACGCTTCAAACTCGAACAACCGGAGCATTCTCTCCGCCGGAAATAATATGCTGAACTCGACGTTATCGAACACGAAGTTGCTTGCAAAGGTTGGAATTTCCCTCGGGGATGACGGCTATTTAAAAATGGATGAGAAGAGCTTCAAGAAGGCAGATATGAAAACCGTGGAATCGCTGTTCGGTACACAGGGCTCTTACGGATATGGAATCGCAGCCCGCGCATCGTACATAGATATGTATGCAAAGAGTGATGCAGCGAAAGCGAGCGGAGTTTATTCTCAGGATGCAGTCTTTACCTCCTCATTATTGAACTCCGGAAGCAATTTCTTCGGCTCGATATAAAATTTCATAAAAAAAGATAAAAAACTGTTGACAGATAGATCAAAAACAGGTAGAATAAATGTCGGTGCATTTGATGTGCCGACATTTTGCAGGAGTGGCGGAATTGGCAGACGCGCATGGTTCAGGTCCATGTGGTAGCAATACCCTGTGGGTTCAAGTCCCATCTCCTGCATATGCGGAAGTGTCGGAACTGGCAGACGAGCAAGACTAAGGATCTTGTGTTTATTGCAAACGTGTGGGTTCAAGTCCCATCTTCCGCATTGATTTAGTGGCTTAGAAAGCTTGATTTTTCAAGCATTCTGAGCTTCTTTTTTTGGGGAAAAAGGGATGATGTTTTGGGATTTCCTGATTTTGGGGCAGTATTGTCCCATGAAAATATCGGGTTCGAACATAGACTTCTGCGGTGGATTCGGTTCATCCGCACTCTCAGCGTCCGGAATTGCTCTGACAGCGATCCTACCGCCAAGCTGGCAGCGCTGCACGTCATGCTAATGTTTGGTTCAGTAAACCTGAAAAATAAATAGATAAAAAGAATAATCTTTTCAGGACGCTTTCAGGTTATACGGAATGATTTCGTTATAGTAAAACGACTATGAAATGAGGAAATTTACATGTATGCATATTGCCCTTTGGGAATTAATTGGGAATTTGATGATTTTGTATCATTTACAGGCGATAAATTTGAAAAATTGATTGCTCTTATTTTTGAGAGATCAGATTCTTTTTCGCTAACAGTTGTTCGCTGGTTAGATGGTAAAAATGTGGAATTAGAAAAAGCTCTTGAGCCATATAAAATGAAGCAATTTGTTACACCAACATGGTACGGGTATTATGCCGGTGATCTGTCGATTGACGAGTTGCCATCAAAGGAGATATATTTGTATGAGGCTAATGAGGACACAAATACAATATTACTTAACCATATAGACGATTTGTTCCTAAATAAAATGGAAAATGGAACATTTGTTGAACAGGAATTATCTCTTGAAGATATTAATTTTTTCAAGGATGAAACTTGGGTATTAGGTACAGTTTCTCATGAAATGATCGCAACCCTATACAATACGGATGGTTCATTTGATGCTTTAATGAAAGAAATAGGGAATTGGAAAGAAATAAAAAATACAGCTTCATTAAAAATATCAGATTTTGTATCATGATTGTAAAAGCTATTCATAGAAAAAGTATAAAATTTCATTTTGTTGAGCTAGTGCACTGGCACGTTCATATTCAAACTAACTCCTTGTCTATTGGCTCGATAGCACATGTCAAAAAGCCTCGACGATGCCCGCATCGCCTGCGTTTTTTGACATGCACTCTCGAACCAATATCCTGCGGATTTAGTTCAAATTTGAATGTGTCAGTACACTAGGAACATCTCGGCGTTGAGTTCTGAATGGCACAGAAATCAAAAATGCATATCGACAAGTGTGTCTGGTAGACTAAAATGCGGCATTTCTCGCTTTGTGTCGTGTTAAAAAGCTCCGGAAAACTCTATTATGGCATAGAAAGGAGGTCACCCATATGGATCAGGTCAAGATAGGTTCCTTCCTCAAAGAACTTCGAAAAGGGAAGAACCTGACACAAGAGAATCTGGCGGAACTGCTCAATGTTTCTAACAGAACAATATCTCGATGGGAGACTGGGAGCAATATGCCGGACATTGGTATGCTGATCGAGATTGCTGATTTTTATGATATAAGCATACCGGAAATAATTGAAGGAGAAAGGAAAAGCGAGATTATGAATCAAGAAGCAAGAGATACTGCAATTAAAATGGCAGAGTACAGTCAAAATGAGGTAAAGGTCGGAAAGCAGGAGGTGATTAGTTACCTGATGTCGGTGTTTGGTATATTCATCATTGTTTCTGCTCTGGCGATCTTCCCGAATGATAGCAGTTGGGGAAGTATTTATTCAATCATCGGAAGCATAATTTTGACGATTGGTTTTTATCTCATCATAAAATCCGTACTGGTTAAGAGAAGCTTGCGTATATTGAGCGTTGTTGGATGTGTTGTGTTGTTGTCCGGGGTCTTTACCATATCCGATTATCTTGCAGTTACGCAATTCAATCAGGTGCCCAGATTTAGTTATGAGAAATCATACAGCTCAGTAAATCCGGATGAGATTGTTCATAAGACTTTGTTTTTTACAGCCGTTCAGAAAAATCCCGGAACGGAGTATGAGCGGGTTGAAATTGCAAAATTAGGTGTATCCAGGTAAAAAGGCAAATGATTCTGAGGAATACGATAGATATGGTGAGAAAGCCGTATTTATCGTATTTTTTTGCTTGCAGATATGTTTGCAACCGACGGTTGACGGATTTCAAGCCGTCGATTGGTAGAGGGCAACTGCTGAAAATGATTTAATTGCTATAGCGGATGGCGCCAAACTACCCTATAATATTCAAGAGGAGGAAACGAAATGATTTTAGCAGACAAGATTATAAAGCTGAGAAAGAAGAATGGCTGGTCACAGGAAGAGCTGGCAGACAAGATGGATGTGTCGCGTCAGGCAGTTTCGAAGTGGGAGGTCGCTGCAACAATACCTAATCTGGAAAAGATCATGCAGTTGAGTGAACTGTTCGGAGTGACTACAGATTATCTATTAAAGGATGAAATAGAGGATGAAGAATTTTCGGATACGGACGATTGCCGCGTAAAACGCATCACGATAGAGGAGGCAAATGCATATCTGGATTGGAGAAACATCGCCTCGGTCAGAATGGCAGTGGCTACATTTCTCTGTATCATATCCATAATACCTTTGCTGATTCTGGGTGCAGCAAGTGAAGTCGAAGAGTACGGGATAACAGAAAACTTTGCAGGAGGTGCAGGGGTGATCGCCCTGTTTCTCATCGTTACGATTGCTGTAGCAATATTTATTATGTGCGGATTTGGTAATGCACCATATGATTTTATAGATGAAGAGCCCTTTGAGCTCGAATATGGTGTCAAGGGTATGGTAAAAGAAAGACAGAAAGCATATCGAGCTACTTATTCAAGAAATAAAGTGATCGGTGCATGCATGTGTGTGATTTCGCCGGTGCCCATTTTCATTGGTGCCTTTACGGAAAATGAATTCATGGTTGTCGTTTTTTTGACGATAACGATATGGATTGCAGGGCTCGGAGTTTTTCTGCTTATGATTTCCGGTATTCGCTGGTCAAGCATGCAGAAGCTTTTGAAAGAGGGCGATTTCGTATATAAAAAGAAGAAACAGGACAAGGTGAAGGATGCGGTCGCTTCGGCATATTGGCTCATCGCCACGGCAATCTATCTGGGATGGAGCTTCTTTACAATGGATTGGGGTAAAACCTGGATTGTCTGGCCGGTTGCCGGTGTCTTATTTGCAGCAGTAATGGCACTCTGTAATATTATTGCAGATAGAGATCAGAAGGACAATTTATAAAAACGGAGATTATTGCAACGGATATCGTCTCTGTTTCGGGACAGCAGGATCATAGGAAGCCTTCCTTTGGATAAGGATAGACAAAATTGTGTCACCTATGTTCCTGCTGTCAAATTTTTTTGGAAAGGTTAAGCGAATAACTAAAGATATCTCTATTTAATGGGATGATTTACCTTGTAAAAAACGATATTTAAGAAAAATATGCAAATATTTTCGTTGTCACCTATTGACAGTACGAAGAATTCGTTGTACATTTAAGAAGTAAAGCGGTTAACTATCTGAGGCGGCCGACTACATAAGAAAAACCGCAACGAAGAAATAGTTTGCAGCTACGAATGATGCTTAGTAGAGTAGGAAAGGGGACAACAAATGAAGAACAAAGCAATGAAAAAGTTATGCTTTGCATTGTCAATGGCACTGACCATTACATCGATACCGTTTGGGACAGCGGCGACGGTGCAGGCAAAGGAAAACGAAGCTCTTGCAAACGTTAAAGCAGCAAGTCTGAATGGGCTGAATGAGTACGGACTGGCACAGAAGGTAGAAGATGGCACGATTCTTCACTGCTGGTGCTGGGATTTTAACACGATCAAAGAGAAAATGCCGGAAATTGCGGCGGCAGGCTTCTCGTCCGTGCAGACATCTCCGATCTGCCAGGTGCTCGTGGGAGATAACGGCGGACTGGAAATAATCGGTGAGGGCAAATGGTACTATCATTATCAGCCGACGGATTATGTAGTCGGCAATTATCAGCTCGGAACAGAAGAGGAATTTCAGGAGATGTGTACAGAGGCGCACAAATACGGTATCAAGGTCATTGTCGATTCCGTGCTGAATCACTGTACCTCCGACTATGACTCAATTTCAGACAATATAAAGAATCTGGAGGGCGGGGCTTTCCACGAGATGAACCGTCCGGAAGGGCAGAACTGGTCGGAGACAGACCGGTATGAGGAGACCCAGTATGATTTAAGCGGTCTGTATGAGTTAAATACACAGAATAAGAATGTCCAGAACTATATTTTGACCTTCTTAAAGAAATGTGTGGAGGATGGAGCTGATGGGTTCCGCTACGATGCAGCGAAGCTGATCGAACTGCCGGATGACACGTCTGCAAAGTACGGCGATTCGTTCCAAAGTGATTTCTGGCCGACGATTTTACAAAACGGCGCTTCCTTCCAGTATGGCGAGGTTTTGCAGGAGGGCGGAAACCATACCTACAAAAATTCGGAAGCGGGATATGACGATGGCGACAGCAGCCGTCTGAGTGCTTACCAGTCGCAGACCTATACCTATCAGGGTGAGACGCACT
>JAFUZE010000200.1 GCA_017476765.1 Lachnospiraceae bacterium | reverse complement strand
CCAACACGAGCATGATTCCGTTTGCCGCTGCCGGAATCTTTTACTATGTATTTAACCTGCTTGTAGCCGTTGTGATGGGACAAGTGGAAAAGAAGTTGTCCTATTACAGGTAGGGGAGGAGCAAAAGATGAGTTTACTTTCGATCAATCATATGAAAAAATCCTTTGACGGTCTGGAGGTTCTTAAGGATGTATCTTTGACGGTCGAGGAGGGGGAAGTACTCTCCATTATCGGACCCTCCGGATCGGGAAAATCGACGCTGCTTCGCTGTGCGACGATGCTGGAGAGGATGGACGGCGGTGATCTGCAATATCTTTCCGAGTATGCGGCAAGAGATGTGAATGGAAAAAGTGTGTATGTCAAAAAGAAGGAACTAAGGAAGCTTCACCGTTATTTCGGGCTGGTGTTCCAGAATTTCAATCTGTTTCCGCATAAGAGCGTGCTTCAGAACGTGATGGAACCGCCGATGCTTGTCGATCATGTGAGCAAAGAGGAGGCCAGGGAGCGTGCGGTCAGATATTTGACACAGCTAGGTCTGGAGAAGAAACAAAGCGCCTATCCGTGTCAGCTTTCCGGAGGACAGCAGCAGCGCGTGTCGATTGCGAGGGCGCTTGCAATGCAGCCGAAGCTTTTATTTTTTGATGAGCCGACGAGCGCACTCGATCCGGAACTTACAGGAGAGGTTTTAAAAGTAATCAGAGAGCTTGCAAAGGAGAAGATGACGATGATTATCGTGACGCATGAGATGCAGTTTGCCAGGGAACTGTCCGACCGCATTATTTTTCTTGAGGGCGGTGTGATTCAGGCGGAGGGAACGCCGGAGGCGATCTTCCACTCGGACAATGAGCGTGTGCGCGATTTTATCGGAAAATTTGATTGAACTGCAGACGGATTGATTGTACGATATAGGGTGTGAGGAAATGAAAAGTGATTGCTTAAAAGAAGAATGCGGCGTCTTCGGCATGTACGATTTTGACGGGGGAGACGTGGCGACCAGTATTTATTACGGGCTGTATGCACTGCAGCACAGAGGACAGGAGAGCTGCGGAATTGCGGTCAGTGAGACGAGCGGGCCAAAGGGAAGGGTATCGAGCATAAAGGAGATGGGATTGGTGCACGAGGCATTTACGCCCGAATCTCTCGCATCGCTGAAGGGCGATATCGGTGTCGGACATGTGCGGTACTCGACGGCGGGAAGCTCGACGAGGGAAAATGCCCAGCCACTCGTTTTGAATTATGTCAAGGGCACGCTGGGGCTTGCCCACAACGGCAACCTGATCAACGCAGCCGAGCTGCGAAGGGAGCTGGAGTACACGGGAGCGATTTTTCAGACGACGATCGACTCGGAGGTCATCGCCTATCATATTGCGCGGGAGAGACTCAATACGGGTACTGTCGAGGTGGCAGTGGCACGTGCGATGCAGAAAATCAAGGGCGCCTACTCCCTGATCGTCATGTCGCCGCGAAAGCTGATCGGTGCGAGGGACCCCTTCGGTTTTCGGCCGCTGTGCATCGGCAAACGCGACAATGCGTATGTGCTCGCCTCGGAGACGTGTGCGCTCGATACGATCGGCGCAGAGTTTGTCAGGGATGTAGAGCCGGGGGAGATTGTCACAATCAGCCCTGATCGGGGAATTGTGTCTGATACGTCGATGTGCATTCCGAAATCGCAGCATGCAAGATGTGTCTTTGAGTATATTTATTTTGCCAGACCGGACAGCTTTATCGATGGTGTGAGCGTTTACAATTCCCGCATTCTTGCCGGAAAGTATCTGGCAATGGACTGCCCGGTGGATGCGGATATCGTAGTCGGTGTGCCTGAATCCGGCAACTGTGCGGCGATGGGCTATGCGATGCAGTCCGGGATTCCGTATGGCACGGCTTTTGTTAAAAATACATACGTCGGACGAACCTTTATAAAGCCAAAGCAGAAAAGCCGCGAGAGCAGCGTACAGGTCAAGCTCAATGCTCTCCGTGAGGTGGTGGACGGAAAACGGGTCATTATGATCGACGATTCCATTGTGCGAGGAACGACCTCGGACCGCATTGTGCGCATGCTCCGGGAGGCAGGAGCAAAGGAGGTTCATATGAGAGTGTCCTCACCGCCGTTTATCGCTCCGTGTTATTTCGGTACGGATGTGCCGGCGAAGGAGCAGCTGATTGCGCATGAACGCACGGTCGAGGAAATCCGTCAGATCATCGGGGCGGATACGCTCGGATATTTAAATATCGAAAGGCTGAAGGAAATTTCCGGAGGGCGGGAAATCTGCACGGGCTGCTTTACCGAAAGATATCCGCTTGAACCGCCTACGGAGGATATCCGGGGAAGCTTTGAAGTGTAGGAGCTGGGGGATATACACAGCAAGCGCTTAATCGTGTCACTGCTCTGTATGCAGGATTAAGCGGTTGCCCTAACGCTCACAGGAAAAAGAAAATACAAGGAGGAAACCATGAGTAACGATAAGTATGTAAGCCCGCTTTCGGAGAGATATGCGAGCAAGGAGATGCAGTACATTTTTTCGCCGGATATGAAATTCCGGACTTGGAGAAAGCTGTGGATCGCTCTTGCGGAGACGGAGATGGAATTAGGTCTCAGCCAGAACGGTAAGCCTGTCATTACACAGGAGCAGATTGATGAACTCAAGGCACATGCGGAGGATATCAACTACGACGTAGCGAAGGCAAGGGAGAAAGAGGTTCGCCATGATGTCATGAGCCATGTGTATGCGTACGGACAGCAGTGCCCGAAGGCTGCCGGAATCATCCATCTGGGCGCTACCTCCTGCTATGTCGGTGACAATACGGATATCATCGTCATGACGCAGGCTTTAAGGCTGGTCAAGAAAAAGCTCGTCAATGTGATCGCTGAGCTCGCCAAATTTGCCGAGGAGTACAAGGCGCTTCCGACTCTTGCCTTCACGCACTTTCAGCCGGCACAGCCGACGACCGTGGGCAAGCGGGCAACTCTCTGGGCGCAGGAGTTTACGCTCGATCTGGAGGAACTGGATTTTGTGCTCTCTCACATGAAGCTGTTAGGCTCAAAGGGGACAACGGGAACGCAGGCATCGTTCCTTGAGCTGTTCGACGGGGATAACGAGACGATCGATAAAATCGACCCGATGATTGCGAAAAAGATGGGCTTTGAGGAGTGCTATCCGGTCAGCGGGCAGACGTATTCGCGCAAGGTGGATACGAGAGTATTGAATGTGCTTGCGGGCATTGCGGCGAGCGCACATAAGATGTCCAATGATATCCGCCTGCTGCAGCACCTAAAGGAGGTCGAGGAGCCGTTTGAGAAGAGCCAGATCGGTTCCTCCGCTATGGCATATAAGAGAAATCCGATGAGAAGCGAGCGCATCGCGTCTCTTTCCAGATATGTGATGATCGATGCGTTAAATCCGGCGATTACTTCGGCGACGCAGTGGTTCGAGAGAACGCTGGATGATTCGGCAAACAAGAGACTTTCTATCCCTGAGGGCTTCCTTGCGGTGGATGGGATTCTGGATTTGTGCCTGAATGTTGTGGACGGACTGGTCGTGTACGATAAGGTAATCACCAGACATCTGATGAGTGAGCTGCCGTTCATGGCGACAGAGAATATTATGATGGATGCAGTCAAGGCGGGCGGTAACAGACAGGAATTGCACGAAAGAATCCGTGAGCTTTCGATGGAGGCAGGTGCAAATGTCAAGCGGGAAGGAAAGGAAAACAACCTTTTAGAGCTGATTGCGGCGGACGAGGCATTTAACATGACGATCGACGATCTGCAAAAGACGATGGAGCCGTCAAGGTATGTGGGCAGGAGCGTACTTCAGGTGGAGAACTTTATCGAGAAGGTAGTTGCCCCGATTCTTGAGGAGAACAAGGGGCTGCTCGGAATAAAGGCTGAGATCAACGTGTAAGATGTAGGTATAAAATCAACATGTAAAATAAAATGTAGTTTTACAAGCTTTACAGTAAAGGAGAACAAAAATGGTAAAAGCAGTAGTTGGAGCAAACT
>JAFUZE010000199.1 GCA_017476765.1 Lachnospiraceae bacterium | reverse complement strand
GTTCTTACCTTTGAGGATGTAAATTATGTTTAGGGAAGATGGAGTGATCATGAGGCACTGGTGAACTATGCATTAAGTGGAAATACCCGGGTGACGGCAATTCTAGGGACGATTGATGTCCGTACAGGCAAAGTCACTTATCCTGCTTCGTTTACGAATAAAGAAATTAAAGCCTTTAAGCGTGGTGCAGTATATCCGGATAATAAAAAGAGCGGGTGTATATCCGGTGATCTTAATAAAAATGAGTGGCATGGGCGGCACACGCAGAACTATTTGGCGGATTATATCTATGCGACAAGAATTGCGCTTCATTACGGGGATACCTCTAAGGCAAAAAAGGTGAAGGGACAGAGGGATGACACAAAGAACCGGATGGCGAAGCTCATTACCGTCAAAGGAGTGAACGGACATCCGTGGAGTGAGTTGATTAAGGATTATCCTTCCAACAACAACAGCGCAGAAGCAAAACGCCTTAGGCAGATATTTTTGTACGGCATGGCGATGCATATAGCGACTGATACCTATGCGCACAGTGCGTGGGTTGAGGATAAGGATAAGCCTGGTTATTATTATCAGTTAGTACATTATGGAGAGCAGGAGCCTTACAAGATGAACAACTTTGCGGACGACCCGACAAAGTGCGAAAATCGCTTTAAGTGTGCACAGGATACCGCCTATATGGTGTACGCAAATTGTATGAATAAGGACGAGGGCGATATTGACGACTTTTTTGTCGTGGATAAATATGCAAAAGGCTTTTATCTGGGCAACTGCCTGAAATATGCGAAGGAGACAGGGAGCAGCATACTGACAACAAAAGAGATTGAAAAACGCTTTGTCAAGATGAATCTGACAGTCAGTCAATAGGAGATGGGGATATGAGAAAGAAAATAATAGGGATACTTTTACTGTTTATCATATTCAGCTTGGTAAATAAACAGGAAGTTCTGGCATATGATGAGAATCTGGTCTATGGAGATTATATATATTCCTATGACGATCAGGGGCGGGTATGGATTGATAAATATACAGGGAAAGGAAAAGAGATCGTAGTTCCGGCGAGTATAGACGGAAGTCCGGTTATAGGAGCTGAAATATGTGAAAATAATAAAAGGATTACGAAAGTAACGTTTTCCGAAGGGATTGAGTATGTTGGCGGGCTGGGAGGATGCAGCAATCTGAAGGAGGTCTATCTGCCGAAAAGTACGCGATGGATAACTATGGATGCATTCCGAGAATGTAAGAAACTGAAGAAGATTACACTTCCAAATGGACTGGAGAAAATTGAATATATGGCCTTCTATAAATGTACGGCACTAAAGGAGATATCCATACCGGACAGTGTAACGACAATGGATCTTGATGCTTTTTGGGGCTGCAAGAACCTCGAAAAGGTGAAGCTGTCCAAAAATCTGGAATACATAGAAATGAATACCTTTCGCGGCTGCAAGAAACTAAAGAGCATTACGATTCCAAACAAAGTGATTTCCATTAGCGATGATGCCTTTAGCGGCTGTACCTCGTTAAAAAGTGTAAAGCTTCCCGCATCCCTGAAAGAGATCTGTGATCGGGCATTTTGGGGCTGTACCTCGTTACGAGAAGTCACAATTCCAAAAAAAGTGACATATATCGGCAATGGCGCATTTGTAGACTGCAAAAAGCTGAAGAAGGTCACGATCAAGAGCAAAAAAGTGAAAAGGATGGGCAACTGGCCATTCGGGGGTATACATCCGAAGGCAGTTGTCGATGTGCCGGATTCCTGTATTGATAAATACAGTCAGATGATGACAGGAGCAAGTAATTTTCCTTATCAATTACCAAAGGTGAAATAGGAATATAGAACAGGAATACACAAATAAAAAAATACACAAATAAAAATACAGAAAATCAGATACAGTATCTGCAAAGCAAAAAGCCGATATCAAAACAACTGCGTTTTGACATCGGCTTTCTGCGCATCCATGCGGAGCAATCTAAGGAAAAGCTGATTTAATCAGCTTTTCCTTAGAATAGTTATATATCATTTTGAGTGTCCGATGATGAAAGGCATTGCTTATGAAATACCGGACATCTTAGGAAATCAATGACCGAACGGACTGCCTCCGCTTGAGGACGATACATTCGTCGTTGCCGTCAGGGATGCAGTACTTCCCGATACGACCTTGTAGCTGCTGCCGTTCGTCATTCCGCTTGTGGAGAACAGCAGATATCCCATGCTCTTGTTCGGAAGCGTAACGCTTATCAGCTCCGTGCTGCCGTCCGTATCGTAGATTTTGAGGCTGCCGCCGCTTGTCAGTGTGACGGAGGAGCTGCTGCCACCCGGTCTGCCTCCACCCATACCGCTGCCCATGCCGCCGCCCATACCGCCGCCGGAGGATGTCGTAATATAAGCTTGTCCTACGCTGGTCGGGCTTTCCGTCATGCTGCCGCTTGAGGCGATTGCAAGAACGGTTGCGCCTGCTGCAATCTCAAAGTCATTATCCATATCGATCGGTCCGTTGCCGTTTGATGCTGCACCGAACACGATGACCTTTCCGCCCTTTGCATAGAACGAGCCGTTGCAGTCGATGCCGTCTCCGTCGGAGGTAAACGTAATGCTTGTATCACTTTGTCCCTTGTAAGGAAGAGTGACCGTGTGAGAGCTTTCATCATCGATCGATACGGTAACCGTACCGCCGTAAACAGTCATAGTATTGTTTTCACCGGCTACGGATTTCTTTGTGTAGGTTTCCTCATCCTCGTCATCATAGTTATAGGTCAGCGTTTTCTTTGCCGCATTGATTCCGTCGTCATTGGATTTTACCGTGACGGTCGGGCTTGTTGCCGTGTCTGACTCTGTCGTCTTGCCAATGCAAATCTCGCCGCTTTCGATTCCCTCGTAGGCGGTCGTTATGTTGATGACCGTGTTATTGCCTGTAATATACAGACTTTCGCTGCTCGCAATTCCGTCGTCCGCTGCTGCGATCGTGATGGTTCCGCCGGAAATAACGGTCGTATTGTTGCTGTGGATGCCATCCTCAGGTGCTCCGATGATATACTGTCCGTCGGATGTCGCAGTCATCTGTCCGTTTGAGTCGGTTGTCGAGGAACCTCCGCCGCCCATACCGCCGCCCGGAGCTCCGCCGTTTCCGCTGCTTGCGTTGTATTTGATGCCGGTCTTGGTCGTGTCGATATTGATCGTGCCGCCGGTAATCGTCAGACCGCCGGAAGCCTCCTGTACATTGGCAACGCCGGCAGTATAATCACTCTTTGCACTTACGGATGCATAGGTGAAGGTCTTTGCCTTTGTTCCGGCTTTGATTCCCTTATGACTGCCGGTATCTACATATACAGTCTCGGTCTTGTTGTTGTCGCCGTTTGATGTAATCGAGTTATAATTGCCGCTGCCGAGCGAAGTATCATAGAAGTTTTTGCCCGCATACTCATAGTGGGTCTTGATGTCCACGTTCCCGCCTGTAATGTTTACGTTTTCACCCTGAATACCGTCGCCGAAGCACTTATCAATATTCACTGTACCACCCTTGATGTTGACCGTATAGTTCTTGGCGTTAATGGCATCCTCTGCTGTGGAGAGACTGTTGACCGTGCCGCCGAGAATTTGAATCGCTCCGTTCTTGGATTTGATCGCATTGCCCAGATTGGAAGTCAGATTTAATGTTCCGCCGCCAACCGTGACCCCGCCGTTTCCTTTTGAGCCGCTGCCCTTGAGGCAGTCTCCGTTCGTCGTAATGTTGTAGGTTCCGTTTACGATGACTAAGGTTCCCTTTGCGCAAATGCCGTCCGAAGGATCTTCACCGTTATAATCTGTATCAGAAGCCATGCTGTCCGTGACTGTCACCTCTGCTTCCGAAGCAGCTTCATATGCCTGCATGGTCAGCGTCGTGTTCTTATCATCCGCATATACGATTGCCGATGCAGGAGCTGTCGCAAAACTGCCGGCTCCCTTCAGTGTCACCTGACCGGATACTGCGATGACAACGTCCGCTGTCTTGGCTCCAATGGAAATAACAGGGTCATCGCTTGTAAGGGAAGAATTGTCAATCGTAAGGTTATCCAGTACGAGAGCGACTGTGTCGGTAATTTTTTTCTCGTTTTTATTGACAACAATGTTTACATTTTCCATGCTTCCGCTAAAGTAATAGGTTCCGGCTGAATTGATGGAGACCGTAGTAGGTCCGGCATCGTTCACGCTAACTGTAAAGGCACTGTTATCGGAAACGCTCTGTGAAGCATCGATCGTGTAATCAATGTCACCGATTTCCTTTGCCGAAACAGTGATATCCGATTCATCGGAGGAATCGCTGCCTGAGTCTGAACCGGAACCGGAAGAGCCGTTGCCTGAACCAGAGGAGTCTGAACCGGAGGAACCGCTGCCTGAACCAGAGGAGTCTGAACCGGAGGAGCCGCTGCCTGAACCAGAGGAGTCCGAACCGGAAGAGCCGCTGCCTGAACCGGAACCGGAAGAGCCGTTGCCTGAACCAGAGGAGTCTGAACCGGAAGAGCCACTGCCTGAACCAGAGGAGTCCGAACCGTAATCAGAGCTGCTGCCACCGGATGTCGCCGTTTTAATCTTGTATTTGTAGGATTTGGTTTTCCTCTTAACAGCCTTTGATTTCAGAGCCTTTGCGGTGACTTTTGCGTTCTTTTTTACCGCATACAGCTTCAAGGTCGTTGTCTTTTTGATTGTCAGAGTTTTCTTCTTTCCGCTCTTTATGACTTTTTTCGTCGTCAGATTGGAGCCGGTCGTATAATAGACCTTGTAGCCCTTTTTGGCTGTAATTGTGATTTTGGTTGTTTTGCTGTAGGTACCCGCTTTCTTGGAAATCGTGTACTGCTTTGTGCTGACCTTGCTGCTTGCTGCTTCTGCCGGCTGAACCGGAGTCAGAATACAGGTACAAAGCATAGCCACTACAAGCAAATGCGTGAGTAATTTTCTGGTAGCTCGCATTTTGTTCCCTCCTTATAAAAGAATCAGGTTTTCTTGTTACACCGGTTTTCTCTTTCCGGGTTTGACAGGAAGCAAAGAACATGCTTTCCTATCTATTATATACGAGGCATGTTCAGTAAAAAAAGGGGTCATCTATGAAAATGTTAAAATTTAAAAAAAGAAGCCGTTTTTTGAGTCCGGCTTCTTTTCAGTAAGGTTAAAGCTTTTTCTGTTCAATACGTCCTTCTTCTACAAGCTGAGCCAAATATTCAACGACCTCTGCGTTCAGCTGTGTGCCTGCAACGCGCTTGAGCTCTTCGATTACGGTCTGGATGCTCAGCTGCTTGCGGTAAGGTCTTGTCGAGTACATCGCATCGAACGTATCTGCGACGGCAATGATCTGTGCCGTCATAGGAATCTGCTCCTCGGTCAGCCCGTTCGGATATCCTTTGCCGTCAATCCGCTCATGGTGATATCCGGCACCGCTTGCCAGCTGCGGCATAATCTTGATTTCCTTCAGGATTTCATACCCGTTTGAAGCATGCTGCTTTAAAATCGCATACTCTTCGTCCGTCAGCTTGTCCGGCTTGCCCAGAATCTGATCCGGAATGCTGATCTTGCCGATGTCATGCAGCAGGGCAATGTTGTAGATTTCCTTGATCTCCTCCTCCGAGAAATTCATTTTCTCTGCGAGCATAGCGGAGTACTTTGCCACGCGGAACGAATGACCGTTCGTATAAGTATCCTTCATATCAATACACTTTGCAAACGCATGAATGATCTGATCGATGAAAAGCTCATCCTGCTCCTTCTTGGCAATCAGCGCCAGCGTCTTTTTGTGCATATATGCAAACACGATCAGGGACATTGCCGCGGCAACTAAAATAACTAAGATGACCCAGAACCAGATGTACTCGTGAAGCGCTTTTTGTTTTACAAATGTCACGGAAATCTCATTTTCCTTCTCACCGGTCAGCGTATTGATGGTTCCCAGATGGAAGGTGTACCGCCCGCCTCTTAAGTTCGTGTAGGTGGCAGGCTCCATCTCCTGCTTGGAGAGCGTTGTCTCCTTATCGTCAAAGCCCTGCAGATAATAGAACATGCGAGGATTTTTCAGCGAGTAGGTCAGTGCGTATCCGTAAATCGTGAGACGCTTGCAGCTTGCCGGAATGGTTACCGTCTCTCCGTCTTGAAGCGTCACGAGGCTGCCGTCGATTTCGATGAACGGTACGGTCAGGCGCAGCTTCTGGTTTTCGTCGGAATCATCGTTGATGTTGACCAGACTGACACCGGTCGTTCCGGCAATATAGAGATTTCCGTTTTCATCGATCGCACTTCTTGAGTTTGCTGTAGCGACGCATGGAAGACCGCACTTTGTATCATAAAATGTGTATTCCGGTTCACTGTCGTTTAACAGGTTATCGACCGCAGTCACATAGACACCGTTGCTGCTCAGAATCCAAGCCCCGCCATGATCATCCAAATATAGGTCAAAGTTATTCGAATACGGGAAATGTGTAATGGTCGTAATCTTCTCGTCCTTCATATAAGCGAGGGAGTTGCTCGTGATGATCCAGTACATATCACGCTCCTCGTCCTTCTTGATGCGCAGGATGACCTCGGAGGAGAGTCCGTCGTCGAGCCCGAAGCGCGATACCTGCTTGCCGTTGATCCGGTAGATGCCGCCGCCGTCGCTGCCGAGGTAGAGAACGCCGTCCTCCCCCTCTGCGAGACTCAGAATTTCCGTATTGCTGATGCCGCTTTTATTGTCGTAGTAATCGACGATTCTTTCATTCTTAAACAGATATACGCCCCCGCTGCACGATACGGCGACCGTTCCGTCCGACAGCACCTCTGCGGTACGAATTCGGTTCGAGGCGAGCCCTGTCGTCTCTGTATAGTTGTGATAAGTGCCGTCCTTGTGATAGCAGATCAGACCGAGATCGCTGTAAGTACAAATCCACAGATTGTCGCTTTTATCCTCTTTGATGCAACGAATCCGGATATCGGTAAGAAGGTCTGTTAGTTCATTTGTTTTCTGCTGATAATTGGAATCCAGCACCCACAAGCCGCGGTCTGTCCCGATATATAAATCCTCGCCGTACAGACAGGTTGTATTGACAACCGTATCACTGATGCCCGCAATCAAATTGATATCCGTAAATCTGCTCGGTGCAGTCTTCATCACGCCCTGTCGGGAGGAGACGAACCATAAGTCGCCCTCAGAGTCAATCATCATATCGTCGACGGAATTGTTCATCGGGATATTCGTCAGCTGTGTATAACGCATTTTGGAGGAAAGATATCCGATGCCGTTATCCGCACAGATCCAAAGAAGCCCGTCATTCGGATAAATGCAGTTGATGTTCGTCTGCGGTGCCACCGAGTAGCTCTTGTAGTTTTTCATGCCTTCCTCGATATTGCCGTAGACGATCGCAGACAGCTCTGTCCCGAGATACACATAGCCCGGGTTATCAATATCCGGTGTGATACAGGTAACGACACCGATTCCGAGAGCGGTTCCGCTGTAAAAGGAATCGACATGCATATCTTTGATCGTAAAAAACGCACCGCTGAGTGTTTCGCCGTAGATAACGCCCTCTTCGTCGCACTTGAGCTCGCAGATATATTCCTCATCGAGCTGCGGGTCGCTCAAAACGTGAAGCTCGTCGTCTTTACTTACATAAGCCATGCCAAAGGTCGTTGCAATCAGGATGTTTCCGTCGCCATCCTCCATGATGGAGCGGATGGAGGAGGATTTGAGGCCCTCAACTTTGTTGTAAAAGCGGAAGCTTCCGTCCTTCAATAATACGGCAACACCGCTGTCGTTCGTACCGATCCAGAGACGCCCGCGAGAGTCCTCGTAGAGACTGACCACGCTGGATATGCCGAGCGATGAGTCGTAACGGTAAAAGTCCGTCCCGTCGTATCGAATCAGTCCGCTGTAGCTGCCGATCCAGATAAATCCGTCAGAGGTCTGCAGGATGACGTTCGCTTCGGAGGTCGGCAGTCCGTTGCTGCTGTTGTACAGGATGGAGCTGAATCCTGCGCCCTGGCCCGTAAAGTCAGGCTTAGATGCAGCGCTGACCGTTTTCATTGACGCAAAGGGGGATTGCAGCAATGAAAAAAGGATGAGCAAAGCTCCTGTAAGTGAGAGCAGGGCGGGAAGCTTTTGCTGCGAAATCCGATGAGGGAATATGCGATGATGGATGCTGGGGTTGTTTTGGTATTTTGACATGGAGGTAAGTTCCTTTCTCTTAAGTGCGGTTCGCATATGAGCAGATGGTAAAGTGCAACAGGTTTTTTCGGCATTTTTCATAAAGATTGCCGGATGTAATAACAATATTATACAAAATAGGGGCGGCGGTGTAAAGCTTATTTGAGGATTGGAAGAGATTGAAAATCCGAAGGTCTTAAGATATAATGGTATGAGTGTCAAAACTGAAAATGAGGAAGCGAAGAAGCTCTGCAGCATCGAAGAGAACAGGAAGGGCGACGGGAGATATTTTATGATATATGAAATTATGCACAAGGACAGAATTGCCGCCAGTATGGATACGTCCGGGGAATGTCAGCTTTTGGATAAGGAGTATCTGCCATTTGCGCTGTATCTGGAAGATACGACGGGGAGGGAAGAGATCGATCTTCGTGTCAATAATCTGTCCAATTTCTATTACTGGTGCGGTTCAAGGATGCTGACGTTGGATCGGAAGTATGCAAAGGAGCTTCTCAACAGTATCGGGGCAAGGCAGGCAGTTACGGACAGAGACCGGGCGGAGGTTGCCCTGCGTTATCACTGCCTGTCTCTGAAAGATGTATTCTGGGTCAGAGTGCGGGGGGAAAACATAAGCTTTGATAAAATCAACCTGTACGAAAATCATCTTGACAATGCGTTGGTCGATCTTTCCCTGCGCGGAAAGCAGATGACAGTCCAAAATGCGCATCTGATTGCGGATGATCTCTCGACAAACGGATTGTTTCCCAAAGCATGGGTCAGAGGAGAAGACGGAACCTTTTATTTATATAAGGACGGAAATGCACAAAATGTCCGTGCGGAGCTGCTTGCAAGCCGTATCTGCCGATGCTTTTCCTGTAATCAGGTGCTATATGAGGAAGGGAGCTATGACGGACAGCCGATCAGTATCAGCCGGCTGATGACAAATACATCCGAGGGGCTTTTGTCGAGAGCGGAATTTGACATCTATGCGGCAAACCATGAAATCAATCCGGTTGAGTATGTGCTCTCGCTGGACGACTAT
The DNA here is from genome assembly GCA_017476765.1 of Lachnospiraceae bacterium. GTDB lineage: Bacteria > Bacillota > Clostridia > Lachnospirales > Lachnospiraceae > JAFUZE01. The sequence goes on along the minus strand of JAFUZE010000199.1, from coordinate 7,427 downwards.
TCCTATTATATGATGAATTTGCTTGATTATCTGATCGGCAACACGGACCGCCACTGGGAAAACTGGGGATTTTTGATTGATCATGAGACAAACCGACCTCTAAGGCTCCACGATCTGATGGATTTCAATCAGGCATTTCAAAGCTATGATTCGCCGGAGGGAGCGAACTGCGAGGCGGCGCTTCCCCGAATCCTGACGCAGAAGGAAGCGGCGTTTGAGGCTGTAAGCAAGATTGGACTGAATCAGATTGCACAGGTGCAGCCGGACTGGTTTGACGAAATGGGAATGCCGCATGTACAGGAGATGTTTTTTACGCGGCTTAATCTGCTGAAGGAAGCCGTGTCTTAAAAATAAGGGATAGCAGGTAATTGCGAAACGCTTTGGAATCTGTACACCCGTACGGATATGTACAAATAACGAAAATCGGGCTCCAAGCGGTGGCTGAGTCGCCCTCATTTTCGTTATTATGTACATATCCTGGTATCGGGTAAGGGGGTCGCAAGCATCTTTATAAATGAAAAAAGGTTTCTTAGGATGGATTAGGAGGATTTTGGCTATGGAGACATATTTTTATGAAGTTGTCAGCATTGACGGCGATTATGCACACTTGAAACGGACAGATATTCAATCGGATGATTTAAAGCTCGTGGCGAGGGCTTTGCTTCCGGCAGAGATTATGGAGGGCAGCCGGTTGAAATATGAGATGATGCAATATGAGATGATGTAGGCTGGAATAGAGCTGATACAGTAAAAGATGATATCGTTTGATATAGGAGACGGAATGAAACGTACATGTAAACAGTGTGGAAAGGAATTTGAGATCACACAGTCGGAGATCAATTTTTATAACAGTAAAAATCTGGCTTTGCCAAAGCGCTGTAAGGAATGCCGGGAGAAAAATAAGCAGTCGGGAAATACAGATATAGAAAATAAAGCTACAAAGAATAAGGCTGCAGAGAATAAAGCTACAGACAATAAACCTACAGGGAATCATGCTGCAGGTAATCCGAATGCAGGCTGCAAAAAGAAGGAATCTTTTTACGGAGCAGTCATCGCAATCTTGCTCGTCGCTCTTGTGTTATACCGTGTGGTTACATGGGCTTCGGTCGGTGATACCGAAACCGATCAAGAGAGCACTTCGTATTATGTGAATGAAGAGCAGCCGGAAAGCGCAGGAGGTAAGGAAGGGGAAGAGCAGCCGGAAGGCACAGTTGTCCGTGACAGTGAAAAACAGCCGGAAAGTGATGACCATACTGAAAGTGGGGAAGAAGCGCAAAATACCTCCTACGATGGCGCAGACGAAACCGGAGCGGAGGAGGTCATCTGGACCTTCCGGTCAGAGAGGCTTTTGCGCGAGCATTATGAGAAGCATGGTATGGAAATGGGATTTGCCTCCCAGGAGGAATATGAGAAGGCGGCTTCAGCCGTCGTAAATAATCCTGCTGCTCTGCATAAATTGGAAGCAGAGGACGGGGATGACGTATATTATCTGGAGAGCACGAACGAATTTGTCATTGTCTCGACGGATGGTTATATCAGAACCTATTTTTATCCGAGCAACGGGATTGCATACTACAACAGTCAGTAACGGAAGGTGATCGCAATGAATGAAATCCGGAAAATCTAAAAAAATGGCATCCGGAGTGAACGTGATGCGTGTATTTATGGAAAAGAAACAGTAATACCGTAAATGGTATCAGTAGGTGAATACAAGCAAATATAATTTTAATAGCGGAATGAGCCGAGGTTCATTCCGCTATTAGTTTATTGATGATTTTGTCAGAAAAGGCATTATTTTGTCGATTGATTACTTATCAATAAATGTAATTTTAATATATAATAAAATTATAAAGAAAATCGGAGGATGAAAATATGAATGTAAGAAAATCTTTAATTTTATTAACGACAGTGATTATTATTGCTATGACTTGTTTGCCCAGTTCAGCAGCCGGTACTCTGGACAGGGATTATGGTAATTATCCGGAGAAAGATGGACAAGCAGTTGCATTTGTTCTTAATATGGATACTAATAAATGTCAAACATATAATATAGATGAAAAAGCTGTACAAAACTTGAGCAACCTTACGAAATATGTTAGTAAAAAAAGTGGCAATATTTCGTCATCTTCTTTGACAAATTATCTATTGGGTACTGTTACGCCGAAAACAAGTAGCTATGTGATTACTTTTTATAATTTAGGTGTTGATAAAATTGATTCGATAAGTTTTTCATGCTATGTTTCAAAGTATAATGGGGCTCCATATACAACGTATTCAAAAACCTTAAAGAAAGTAAAAATCGGATCGACATCCGTTACTTGGAAATTACCAAAAACCAATACAGTTCAAGAGAAACTTACAATGTCAGGTGTTTCGAGAGATGGTTCGGAAACAATGGCATTTAGTTGTTCTGCGGTTCGATATAATTTTGCAGGGGGAAAGTATGGGACCATGCAAGCCTACGACGGACAAAAGCATCATATGCCATCAACATCAGTATCTCCTTTGAGTTCTTACAGCGGTCCTTGCATTAGGATGATAACAACTGATCATAAATTGACGGCAAGTTATGGCAACTCCGTTTCCGCAAAAAAATTTAGGGAAAAAGAGAAATCTTGTATTAAAGCAGGAAAATTTTTAGCGGCTCAGCAGTTGGGTGTTACAGATGTCAGAAAGAAATTTGGTCCCAAATATAATGCGGCAATAAATTCAATGGTTGCATATACAAAAATGTTAGGATATAAGAAATAAATGAGAAGGCTGAAAAAATTAGTGACTATTATAGCTTTTTCTATTATTTTTTCTGGTTGCAGCAAACAATATAATAGTTATATCCTAGAAATAGGTAATTATTTAAATTTGCCAGAACAAATAAAGAAAGTATATGTGTCGGACAAGGAATTAGAAGCGGAAGTTAGATGTGAACTATTGAAATATGCAGCTGAAAAAAAAGTTACTGACAGAGGTATCGAGAAGAACGATGTTGTGACAATCCGCTATACAATTTATCAGAATGATACTATATTTGAAGGATATGAAAATATTGAAGAATATGTTTGCGTTGGAAATTATTTTTTTCAAAAAGACATTGAGAAAAAAATGATAGGAAGGAAAGTAGGAGATATTTTATATGTAGACGTTGAATTTCCTGAACAATATGATAAAATTCTTTTTGCGGGAAAGAGATTAACATTTCAAGTCGAGATTATTGAAGATGTATATTATCAATTGCCAGAACTTACTGAAACATTTTTAACAAAAAATTATAATATGAAAAGTAAGGAGGAATTATATAAATATGTTGAAGGTCGGGTTATGAGAATAAAAGAGGCTGAGGCAATAGAGGAAGCGAAAAGCCGCATGCTTCAGCAAATTATTGAAGAAACAGTGTTTGATGAAAATATACAGCAATTATGCGATGATAGATATAAGGAATTGATGCTAGCTTATGAGGATTATGCTGATCTATATGATGTTGATATAGATGATGTTTTGGTTATGTATGATCTAACGGATGAAATGATTCATAATAATGCGGAATATGATGTGAAAAGTTTACAGATTTGTAAATACATATGTGCAAAAGAAGGATTGGTAATAAGCAATCGACAGAGGGAAAAAATAGAACAATTTATATATCAGGAATGTGGATACGAAAATGTTAAACAATATGTTGAAGACAATGGTAAGCACTATCTGGACGATGAGGTTATGATAGAATTTGTTTCTGAATATATTTATAATCATGCAAGCATTACCGAGAAATAGTCCTACAAAAAGATTAGATGACTTATACATTCTGATATCGCAGAAGAAATTATTTGGGAGATGAATAACGATACAAGGGTGAAAGGGTGGAATGAAATGATTATTGATTTACTGATATTAGAAGGTGCTTCATTTGACGGAGAAAAGGTTCTGTTTGGACAGAAAATCGATGTAGTGCCACGATGTCTCGGAACACCTGATCAAATGGAGAATGCATATTATTTTCTTGATAATACCGTTTCGATTCATGTAGATCAAGACGGCTGTATAGAGTTTATTGAGGTATCGACGGATGATCCCCTCACTATTTGCTGTGACGGTCAAAATCTGTCCGAGCTGCCGCAGGAGGCATTACTTGATTTCTTAAGAGAAAAAAATAAGAATGAAATACAAGTGGAGGAAAATAGGCATTCCTTTACCTTTGTTCATATCAGCACAGGTCTATATTATGACATCACACCCGAGGATGTGGAAGAGATCATTCGGGAGAGCAAAGCAGACGGTGTATACGGAGAGATGAAGGAAGAAATCCAGGCAGACATAGAACGAGCGAAAAGACCTTCGGCGATCGGAATCGGAAAGGCGCAGTATTATACAAACAAAGAGTAATGGATAACGGAATGAGCCTCGGCTCATTCCGTTATCAGTTCGCGTACATCGACCTTTTTGACCTTGCGCGAGGCGGCAAAGGAAAAAATCAGCACACAGCCGCTGACGAACAGGATGGCGACGGCAATCGAACCTGCCGAAAAGCGGGCGGCAACGTGAGTAATTCCGAAAAGACTGAAAATCATATTCAGAGCCTTTACCGACAAGAGCATGCTTAAGACGACGCCGACAGCTCCGCCAATCAGGGAAACGATAAAGTAACGCAGCGAAAACTGCCTTCTCAGCTTGCCGGACCTAAACCCGATCGCCTTGTAAATTCCGATATCTCGCCGTTCCTGTATGAACGCCTTGCTGCACACCATGATGACCGTGATCAGTGCAAAGATCGTCGAAAACGAGTAGATCACTGCCTGCATCGCAAGGATGGAGTCATCGAACATTTCATCCAGATATGACGTAGCAGAACTGTCATAGCTCTCCGCCTCGATGATGTCACCGTACTTCTCCGTCAGCTCCTGTGCAATGCGCTTGCTTTGCGAGGTATCCGCAAGGGCGACTCCCATAAAGGAGATGGACACCGTACTAAGGCGCTTGGTACCCTCCTGCGACATCGCAAAGCACATTCCGGCATCGTGCGTGGACTGGTAAATACCGGAAATCAGATATGTCGCCTGCCGGTCCTCGAAAGTGACAACGACCTCATCTCCCATGCTCAGCTCCAGAGTGTCCGCCACCATTTCCGTAATCACAATTTCATTGTCGTAAAGAGGCTGCCGCCCTTTGAGCATGCCGCTTATATACTCCGGATACTGATAGCCGGAGCATTGCAGATTCTCTCCGTTTAAGGACAGGTAGGCGGAGCACATATAATACTTTTTGGTAATCTCCGAGTACGACTCGATGATCTCCTCGAAGTCCTGCACATGCTCTCTTGCTTCCCGGTCCATAAAATGGATGTCGAGGTCTGTGTATTCCATGCCCATCATCTCCAGAGCCGAGCGCGATTTGACGATGTCCCCCACAATATTTACCGTCAGGGCAAAGAACGTCAGAAGTGCAGAGATAAACAAAATCCCCACATACCTTCTCTTTGCGGAGGTAAAGGATCGAAACGCCAGCGAGAGAGACAGTGCCCGTTTGCTGACCGGAGCATGGAATCTGCTGTCAAAATAGATTTCCTCCCTTCCGCCGGAGATGGCTTTGACGGGTGAAATCTTAGCCAGCCTTCTCGTGCTGCTCCATGAGAGGAGCAAAGAGGCGGACAGGATGAGAGCAAGAAACAGTGCGCTCTGCGCGGCAGCAACCGCATGGGACGGTAAAATCGCCGTGATATCCATAAAAATATCGCTTATCGACCGCTCCAAAGGGTAGGAGAGGACGAAGCCAAGCACAATTCCGATCAGCTCCGCAAGCACATATTGGAGCATCAGGAGTGCGGCAATTTTTTTGTCGGTAAAGCCCTGTGCCTTCAGGATGCCGAGATTGACATAGCCGATTTCTATTTCCGTCGAGATGTTGTGACCGATGACGATGAGCACGATCACAAAAAGCAGCAGGACAAACACCATCAGAATGTCGGTCATAATATCGAGATAAAGCCCCGTATACCGGACGCACTGTGCTTTGGTCAGCCCTCCCATCGACTGGTCGATGATGCCGGTTTCCAGATTCAGCTCGCGCTGAAATTTGGCATCGGATAAGGAAGCGTCCGCCTTGTGAATCTCAAGCACCTGAAAAAACGAGGTGACGTTAGTGCTCTCATAGGACTCGCAGCTTTTGCAGTATTCATTGTAATCCTCATCGCTGATAAAAACAAGCTTCTAGCCCAGCGTCGGAGAGCCCTGCACAGGCTCCTGCAAAAAGCCCTTGATGACAAGATCATGCTTTCCGCTTGCAAGGTCAAACGTAACCGTGTCGCCGATTCCGCATTTCAGCTTATCCTTGAGTCCGTAGGGAAGATAGACCTCCCCGCTTTGCAGGCTCGGTCAGAAGCCCCAGAACCTCCGTCGTATTGCGGCGGTTCAGAGCGCCGGTCGGCGCGTCGGCAAACAGAAGCCTCGGATAGCTGACGACGGCGCGGGCGATGGCACACCTTTGCTGTTCCCCGCCGGAGACCTGCGCCGGAAGGTGCGTCCCGACCGCGTCAAGCCCCATTTGATGAAGCAGCTCATCCGCACGCTTTTTACGTCGGCGGCGGAGCGTTTTTTATTCAGATAGCCCGGAAGGGCGACATTTTCAAACAGCAATATTTCCTTTCCTGTTTTATAATTTAACAAAAAGGCTATGCCGTGCTGAAAATCCGGACATAATTCACTACCTGTAATGAGTGTACCGGAAAGGATATTAAGAAGTGCAGATAAAGAATAAGCTCAAGCGCAGACCGGGAAGGCGAGGATGACCTCAAGTCCGAGCTGCTCTGCCTGTGCATCCTGACGGATCGACCGGCTCCTGCCGTCGGATGAATGCCGCACATACAAGCACGGTCAATATGGTAAAAAAAGACAAGATTCCCAAAAGCTTTCCTTTCATTTTTACACCAAGCCCTTCTGTTTTTTCGGATTTCATTTCATGCTGCTTTTTCTGAACGCCAAAACCCGCTAATGCTCTGTTTCCAGCATATAGCCAAGCTTATAGCAGGTTTTGATATACTGCGGATGGGAAGGGTCGTCCTCCAGCTTCTCCCGCAGCCAGCGGATATGAACGGTCAGCGTGGACGGATCGACCATTGAAAAGGCACCCCATACCCCGGAGAGCAGCCGTTCCTTTGAGACTGCCGTATTTTTATTTCTGCACAAATAGGCGAGCAGGTCAAATTCCCTGAGCGGAAGGGAGATGCTCTCGCCGTTTTTCGTCACCGTCCTTGCAGTCAGGTTGACGGTGACAGCTCCGAAGCTGACGATTTCCTCCTTCTCACCGAAGCCGTACGTTCTGCGGATGAGAGCCTGAACCCTTGCGAGAAGCTCCTTCATCGAATACGGCTTTGCCAGATAATCGTCCCCGCCGATGTCAAGACCGGTGATGCGGTCCGTCTCACTTGTCCGTGCACTTGC
>JAFUZE010000198.1 GCA_017476765.1 Lachnospiraceae bacterium | reverse complement strand
GTCGTCGGGACGATCAATCTGGACTATCGGAGCTTGTATCATCATTTTGAATGTGCGACCTATCTTTATCAGACCGAATGTATCGGGGAGATTAGGCAGGATTTTGAGGAGACGCTGACAAAGTGCCGCAAGGTCACGCCGGAAACGATCAGGAACGAGAAGCTGTATTATAAGCTGATGGGCAGTTTGATGAAGCTCATCGCACCGCTGATGTAAAGGGCAGGGCGTTTAGATATAGGTAATGGAAAAGAGGCAAAAGAATGAATACCAAAACGATTGACGAGCTGGAAGCAGACAGCAGGGAAAAATGCGTGATCGATGTCCGTGACAGGGAGGACTACGCAAAGGAAAGCTATCCGGGTGCGATTCATATATACTGGGAGGACTTTGAGGAGCATCTTGATGAGGTGCCGAAGGACAAGCCGGTCTATCTGCTCTGCTATACAGGGCAGCGCAGCGAGGAAATTGCGCAGGAGCTTGCGGAGGACGGATACGAGGTATACAGTGTGGAAGGCGGCTATCGCTCCTATCTGCGCTTAAAGCTGAGCCGCCTGATGAATCAGGAGGAAACGCTTACAAAGCGGTATCAGGATGTGGAGCGCAGCATTGTCAAGAAATTCCGCAAACAGATCTGGCGTCCCTTTACACGGGCAATTAACGACTACGAGCTGATCAAGGATGGCGACAGAATTGCGGTGTGCATATCCGGCGGCAAGGATTCGATGCTGATGGCAAAGCTCTTTCAGGAGCTGGCGCGTCACGGTAAGAAAAACTTTGAAGTGATTTTCCTTGTCATGAATCCGGGATACAATGCCGTCAATTATCAGACGATTCTGGATAATGCAAAGCTTTTGAACGTACCGATCACGGTATTTGAGTCCGAAATCTTTGATATCGTGGCGGATGTGGGAGATTCCCCCTGCTATCTGTGCGCCCGCATGCGGAGAGGGCATCTGTACAGCAAGGCAAAGGAGCTTGGGTGCAATAAGATTGCGCTCGGACATCACTATGACGATGTCATCGAGACGATTCTCATGGGGATGCTCTACGGCGGACAGATCCAGACGATGATGCCGAAGCTTCACAGCACGAACTTTGAGGGGATGGAGCTGATCCGTCCGCTTTATCTCATCCGTGAGGAGGATATCAAGCACTGGATGAACTATAACGACCTGCATTTTATCCAGTGCGCCTGCCGGTTTACCGAGAGCTGCGCCTCGTGCGGCGGAACGGAGAAGGGGTCGAAGCGTGCGGAAATCAAGGAGCTGATTCGGGAGCTTAGCAAGCGCAGCTCGTTTATCGAGAAAAATATTTTTAAGAGTGTAGAGAATGTCAATTTAAATACAATCGTTGCTTACAAAAAGGATGGCGTGCGGCATCATTTTTTGGACGAATACGATGCGTAGACTAGGAAGCCTGATGGGGAAGCTCGATCAGGAAGGTCGTGCCCCTGGGCTCTTTTTCTTCAAAGAAATGTCTGCTGGCGGGGCAGTCTGCCGTATCTTCGACCCGGATGCGCCCCTTATGGGCATCGATCAGTTCCTTTGCCATACAAAGACCAAGCCCGAAGTGTTCCTTCTCCGTGTGGGAAGCCTCCACCCGGTAGAAACGTTCAAAGATTCTCTCTTTCTCCTCTTTTTTGATTCCGATTCCATTGTCAGCCACTCCAATCACAAAGCTGTCCGGCATAAAGAGTACGACCTTGCCGCCGCACGGTGTGTAGCTTAGCGCATTATCGAGCAGAATACCGACTGCCTGTCCAATCCGCTGTGAATCGCACCTGCATGGAAGCACCGGCTTTTGCGGAAGAGACAAAACGAGAGAGATTTCCTTCCGGGCTGCCAGCAGCTCATAGGATTCATAAATCTGTAAAAGCAGTTCATCCAGGGAAGTCTCGCAAAATGTCAGCTTCAGGTCATGGGAGTCCGCGTTTGCCAACAGGAGCATTTCCGCAATCAGGTTCTGCATTCGTCCGCCGGCATCCCGGATGATTGCAGCAAAGCGGCGCTGCTCCTGCCTTTCCCCGGTCTTTTGCATCGCTTCCAGCGCGGAGAGCATGACAGCAAGCGGTGTGCGCAGCTCGTGGGAGGCGGAGGCGATGAATTGATTTTGCTGCTGCTGGCTTTTGACCAGCGGTGTCAGCATCAGACCGGTGAAAAAATAGGAGAAGCAGCAGAGCATCAGCAGGATTACAGAGGAAGAGACACCGAAGATCAGGCATAGACGGTAGAACTGCTGCTGCTGGTGGGCAAGGGAGTATAAAATGAGAAAGCTTAACCTTCCGCTGCCTTTGTAGAGCATGCCGGCGCTGACATAGTAGCGGCTGCCATCCTCCGTATTCCATAAAAACTCCTCGTGTGAAATCAGCTGATTGGACACATCGTGAAAAATATCGATCTGATGCTTGTCGCAGGCTTCCTCATAAGCCAGAGCGGCAAGAGCGGACAGCTCCTTTGCAGAGTTTTTCTGTAGTCTTTCCGAGTATAAGGGCGAGCCGTTATCGTAGAGCATGATCGAAAGGTGTTCATCCTTTTGCAGCTGCTCCAGCCATTCCATCGAGACCGTATTTTGATTTTGCAAATGAAGCAGCAAGGTGCCGAGCTCCTTTAAGAAGGAAGCATAGTTTGTCTGGCTGATATTTTCCCATGTAAAGTGGAACCAGAGGCAGCCGCAGATCAGAAAAAGAATACTGATACTTGCGCTGCAAAAAAGTGTCATCTGCAAATGTAATTTACGAAACATCGGGATCCTCCATCTTATATCCGACACCGCGGACGGTTTTGATCTGCAGCCTGCTCTGCACCTGTTCCAAGCGTTTCCTTAAAAAGTGAATATAAGTGTCCAGGTTGCTTTCTTCGACCGGCGCATCTGCACCCCACACGCGCGACAGGATGACCATTCTTCTTAACACGGTATTGGGATTTTGGATAAACACTTCCATGAGGCGGCATTCTCGGGTTGAGAGAGGAATGCTGCATTTGGATGTGGAAAGCTCCTTCAAGCTGCCGCTAAGTGTAATGTCCCCGAACCGAAAACATGCGTGCTCCTCGTAAGAACCGTTCCTTCGTCCGATGGAGCGGATGCGGGCAGACAGCTCCTCAAATGCAAACGGTTTGATGATGTAATCATCAGCTCCGCAGTCCAGACCCTCGATCCGGTCATTTAATTCGGACAGAGCCGTGAGGATAATGACCGGGGTGAAAATATGCTGCTCGCGCGCTTTCTTAAGCACTGTCAGACCATTCATCGCAGGCAGCATGCGGTCAAGTAAAACGATATCGTAGGCATCCTGAAGAAATAAGTCAAGTCCATCTCTGCCATCGTGGCAGACATCTACAGAGTGATCTTCTTTTTGCAGTTGGAATTTCAGCGCTTCGCAGAGCTGCTGATCGTCCTCAATGAGTAGAATCTTCATAATCATCGTTCTCCCGGGGCAAATGCTATAATTTGTTCCACTTCCCTATACTGATTATAAGACAGAAATCTTAAAATAATCTTTAAAACTTTCGAAAACTTTTTCTGAGATAAAATTTCGGTTTTAAAGAAAGTTTAAAGATTCATTTGGTAGGATAATAGAAAAGGCTGCCCGCAGCAAGAGAGGAGAACTTATGAGAAACGAAACAATCGGCACAGAAGCAATTAGCACAAAAGTAATTAGTACAGAAGCAACAAGTACAGAAAAGAAAAAGATAAAAAAGAAGTGGTTTCAAAAAACAGCCCGATTTCTGGCGATGTTGTCAGTCATCGCCGTTGTGTGTGCCCTGACGGGCTGTCAGTCAGAAACAGGAAACAGTCGGGAAGAACGGACGGATGGTGAGATTTCGGATGCGAGTCAGGAGAGTGCAAAGGGAAGATTTTTGGAGAGTGAGATTGAGCTTCCGGATGAAGCAGATTCTCTTCTGACGATTGCCGCTTTGGCGGATGGCAGTCTGAAAGCCGTGGGATACAATGATAACCTGGATTACTGTCTGCTGTCCTCGGTGAATCAGGGAGAGAGCTTTGAGGTAAGCGCATTGAACGATGTGCAGGCATCTTATATCATGAGCGCAGCCATCGCTCCGGACGGCGAGGTCGCATTAGCGGGCTTTTTTACTGATGAAGGCGCTGCCAGACGCACAGGAATGAAAATCATCACGGACACAGGCGAAATTCGCACGGTTCCGATTCAGCTGCCGGATTATCAGGGCAAGGATGGGTCAGATACGGAAAACATGATTCTGGAGGCGATGTACGACGAAGCAGGAACACTGTTCATCTGTGATATGACAAACACCATCTTCCGGGTTGATACGGGCACCGGTGTGCTGAGCGAATTTGCCGGGCAGCTGAGAGGAGACGTGAGTTATTTTGGAATTGCAGGAACGACCGTTTTGGTCTGCGACGGTTTCGGACTGATCTGTTTTGACTCTCAGAGTGGTGAACGGCTTTCTGACGATGAAGTTTTACAGGATATGATGTCAGGAGCGGAGTATTATTCATCAGCTGTGATCGGAGCTTATCCCGTTGTTTTCACGAAAGGTGCGGATGAAGGCAGCATTTTGTATGCAAACAATCAGGGCATCTTTTACCATCAAAGAATGGGGAGCATCAATGAGCAGTTGGTCAGTGGTGAACTCACCTCCTTAGTGGATACGGGAATGGCGCTGCAGTCGCTGATCATGCTTGATGAGAAGCAGTTTTTACTGCTTGCAATCGATTCTCTCGGGGCTACAAGACTGTACGATTATGTCTATGATGCGAACGCTTCGGCAAAACCGGAGAGACAGCTGAGAATTTACGCTTTGGAGGACAGTCAGGCATTGCAGCAGGCAGTTTCCTTTTATCAGAAGCAGCATCCGGATGTTTTTGTCAAAAAGCTCATCGGAATGTCTGCCGAGTACGGAATTACGGCGGAGGACGCATTAAAGAGCCTGAATACCGATATTCTTGCAGGAAACGGACCGGATATTCTGATTCTGGACGGCATGCCGATGGAGTCCTACCTGGAAAAGGGCATTTTAGCGGACATAAGCGGGCTTGTCGGCGAAGTGGATGAGAGGGACGGCATCTGGGAGAATATCCGAAGTGCTTACGAGAAGGAGGACGGACTTTATGAGATGCCCGCCAGATTTTATTTCTCTGTTGTGGCAGGGGATCAAAATGCGATTGCTGCCGCCGGACATTCAGATACCTTTGTGGAGTATGTCCGGGAATGTACAGGGCAGCAGATGAAAGCGGGGGTGCTGTATCCGATGTCCGCCGGGGCTGTTTTGCGGGAGCTGTATGCCGCAGAAGGGTCGGGCTTTAAAAATGCGGACGGCGAGCCGGACGAGGGAAAGTTGCGCGCTTTCCTCACAGCGGCAAAGGAGCTTTGTGACATGGGAGGATACGCCGCTCAGGACAGCGAACCGGATGCTTATCATATTTCCGCAGATACAGGTGCGATGTATGGTGTCATTTCAGGTGCCTTAACCGGTACGATAGGCATTTACAGTATAGGTATGCTGACGCAGGACAATCAGGTGGCGTTCGGCACATTGAGCGATATCAACGGACTGCAGTTTCTGCATGCGGTCTGCTCTGCCACGGGAGGTAGCTTTGACCGTTTCCTGTCCGGGGAGACAGCGGCTTTTGTGCCGTATTGCAGCGTCGGCATGCTGAAGGAGAGTGCGCAGAATGAGGACGCATGCGAATTTATCCGCCAGATTCTGGGAAAGGAAGGACAAAGGCAGATCAGATACGGTTTTCCGGTCAATCAGTCCGCATTTGAAATACTGTCGGAGCAACAGACAGCATATTCGATGGCAGCGTCCGGCGAGGGCGGAACGCTAGTAGAACTGGATGCTGAGAAGCTGACGGACGCACAGCTTGACGACCTGAAAGAGATGATCCAAGCACTTTCCGACCCGGTGGCAACGGACCGGGTGATCATGGAGCTGATTTTTGATGAGGGTGAAAAATATGTGACCGGTCAGCACACGTTAGAGGAAAGCATGACGACGATCCTGCAAAAGGTAACGTTATATTTGTCCGAATAAAGGAAGGCTTTGAAAACCTATGAGACAGAAGAAATACGGAAACGGGAAGGGCTTTTTATTCGTGCTCCCGCATCTGGCAGGAGTCCTGTGCTTTTATTTTTTCCCCTTTGCCGATGTGCTCAGACGTTCCTTTGTGCAGGCATCGGGAGGCGGCTTTGTCGGGCTTGCCAATTACAGGCAGGTTTTGACGAACCGGGCATTTTTGCTCGCAGCTTCCAACACGGCTCGGTTTGACATCGTATGTCTGCCGCTTCTGCTCGGGCTTGCACTTCTGATTGCTGTTTTATTAAACGGCATAAAGAAAATGGCGGGTGTTTTCAGCAGTATCTTTCTGATTCCGATGACAATTCCTGCGGCGAGCATCGTCTTTTTGTGGAAGGTCGTGTTTGACAGCCACGGTCTGCTAAACGGGGTATTGCATGCGATGGAAATAGGCGGCAGGGAATGGCTGAGCGGCGCAGATTCGTTTTATGTGCTTGTGTTTAGCTATATCTGGAAAAATCTCGGCTATGTTGTTGTCCTGTTCACAGCAGTGCTCGACGGCATCCCTGCGGAAATTTATGAAGCGGCTAAAATGGATGGCGCAGATGGAAAAGCCTGCTTTGTCTATATGACGCTTCCGCTGATTCGGAAAGGAGTGTTTGCCATTTTTGTGCTTTCCTTTCTGGGGACCTTCCGGGTATTTCGCGAGGCGTATCTTGTCGCAGGCAGCTATCCGCCGCAGCAAATTTATATGCTGCAGCATGTGTTTAACAACTGGTTTGTCAATTTATCGATGGATAAGCTGGCGGCAGGGGCGGTGCTGCTGGCTGTGGTTTTAAGCATTTTGCTGCTGTTTATGAATCGGGGACTTGCGGGTGATGAGGGAGAGAACGGGAAGGCTAAGCACGGCAGAAGTGCAGACGGAGGTGCCAGAGATGAGAAATAATTACAAAATACTGAGAAATTTGTTCCTTTGCACGCTGGCTCTGCTTCTGCTGCTGCCGCTTCTTTTTTTGATCAGCGGCAGCCTGATGGGCAAGGCAGAGCTGGAGGAATACCTTGCACCGGTTTTGAAAACAGAGGAGGGCTATGCGGTGTGGCGGCTTATTCCGCTTTATCCGACGTTGAGAGGTCCGGTTGAGGTGCTTCTGGATTCCCCTGATTTTTTTGTCATGTATCTGAACCAGCTGGAGTTGACAGCGGGAATCCTGCTCGGACAGGGAGTGCTCGGGATTCCTGCGGCATGGGGGCTTGCCAGATATTCTTTTCCGGGAAGGCGGGGGATATATCGGCTCTACATTTTATGGATGATACTTCCCTTTGGGGTGACGATGCTGTCGCAATACCTGGTGCTGGAGCGGTTTGGGCTGATGGATACGATGTGGGCGGTGATTCTGCCGCAGGTGTTTTCTACATTTCCGGTTTTTTTATTGTATCGCTTTTTTCGGGAGATGGATGAGGCTGTCTTTGAGGCGGCAAGAATCGATGGGGCGGATGAGATGCAGATTTTTCGATATCTGGGGCTGCCTCTTGGCAGGACATGTATTGTGTCCGTCTTTCTTTTGCAGTTTATGGATTGTGCGAACCTGATCGAACAGC
>JAFUZE010000197.1 GCA_017476765.1 Lachnospiraceae bacterium | reverse complement strand
GGAGGACATTGTTGTGTCGAACAGAATTGCCATCAGCGTGCAGTCGTCCTTGTTAAAAGCATCTATGAGATCCTCCGGCAGAAGCTCAAGCGGAACGGACAGATCCGCAAAGCTGTCATACCAGATAATGTCCTTGACATGCTCCACCTCCTCGAGTCGGCTTTTCAGCTTCGACACATCCTTGTAGGGCATCCCTTCCACAACAAACATGGAAAAGGCTCCTGTGCCGAACTCCTCCTCTAAAATATCCTGTCCCTTCATCGTCTCGATGTCCTTTGGAAGATAGGATAAAATATCATAGTTCACTCGTGTGCTAAAATAACCGATCGCCGAGGGAATGAGTAAAACGATTCCCAAAATAAATATCAAGAACCGGCTTTTTACCACAGCTTCACCAAATTTTTTCATCTCGCTCTCATCTCTTTTCTTTCATTTTGCAGATTCGAGTATAAAAAAAAAGATTGAATCTGAAAATATTCAATCTTTTCCATTTGTTTCATTTTTGTATACATTTTGCCCGTTTTGTATACGGTTCATAGACAATACCGCCTGTTTTGCTCCGCCGCCAAAGGCATCAGCGAAGCGTATCCTGCACGCTCAGCAGCTCCTCGTCGGTGAATGTCTGCGGCTTCCACAGAATCTTCTGTCCGTCATCCGCATAGCGAGGAATCAGATGCAGATGAAAATGAAAGACTGTCTGCCCTGCCGCCTCATTGTTGTTCTGTACCAGATTAAAACCGTCACAGGAAAGCCTCTCCGTCATATGTGCCGCCATTCGTTTGGCGAGAAGCATCACCTTCGAGGCAGTCTCCTCCGGAAGCTCATACAGGTTTTTGTAATGCTCCTTCGGCAGAATCAGCGCATGTCCCCGCGTCGCCGGTCCCGCATCCAAAATCACGTTAAAATCTTCATCCTCATAGATGGATCTGGTCGGAATCACTCCGTTTGCCAGCTTACAAAAAATACAGTTGTCATCCTTCATCCTTCTTCTCGTCCTTTCTATCTGTTATATTTTTGGTGTTTTCAAAACACTATTCTTCCAAAAACCGAAATAACTGATCGAGCATCCTGAGCAGCTTAAAATCTCCCTTCATCTTCATGTTGCCAGCCATAAAGGCTCTCTGGAAGGTGAGCCGTCCCTCGACGATCTCCTCAAGAATATTTTGTGACAAATTTACACTGACATCGACCTTGTCCTCAATATTGCCGTAAAAGCATTCGAGCTTCGATACATCCACCTTGATGCAAAGGGGCTTCCTCTTTCCCTCGATCTCAAGCTGGTAGTTTGCCCTGCATCCCGCCTGCGGGCTGAAATGCGACGTAAACGTATCAATATATTCGGTATCGTCCGATTCCTCCGACTCATCGAGCTTTTCCTTAAAATAGTTGACCAGCTCCTGAATATCCTCCTTAGAGGTCTGCACATAGCTGTCGTCAGACACATACTGCGCGAGCTGCTCGGTTTCCTGCGGTGTCAAATCGCTGTTCGGATGTACGGAGACGGACGGAAGGAGTGCCTGCACACTGCTCGGAAGGTTGGAGGGCTTCTGGTTGATCGTGCGGTAAAGATTTTCCGCCTTCTTTTCAATCAGGTACTGATACTGCTCCGTCTTTTCAAAGAGCGCCATATCCTGAATATATCCGCTCATGCCATCGCAGAGCTTTCCTCCGAGAATCTGCCACGCCTCCTCGAGATACAGCCTGCTCTCCCGCTCGCCGTAGGTCGTACTCATAACGACCGGACACATGAA
The DNA here is from genome assembly GCA_017476765.1 of Lachnospiraceae bacterium. Lineage (GTDB taxonomy): Bacteria > Bacillota > Clostridia > Lachnospirales > Lachnospiraceae > JAFUZE01. Next base: position 20,201 of record JAFUZE010000197.1, on the reverse strand, counting down.
GGTCGTGCTGATTTTCTCCTTGTCTCCGAAGAGCCAGAGCGCATCTAAAAAGGTCTGCATATACCCACCGATTCCATGCCATTCCACACTCGCTGCAAGGATAATGCCGTCCGCCTCCTTGACCGTCTGAGGCAGGGATGGGATCGTGTTTTTCATCTCATAGAGGTTGTATCTGGTCACCCTGACATTTAATTCCTCCAAAACCTCCTGCATGATGCCGATTGCATACAGCGTCGGGTCATCGATCAGCCCCCTGCCGCCATAATAGATATTAACCTTCATTTGCTCCAGTCCTCTCCCTTTTACTATAGAATAAAATGCCCAAAATAATTCCTGCAATCAGTCCGCCTACATGCGCGGCATTGTCAACATGTGAGCTGACAAAGCCCAAGTACATCGAATAGCCGATCATAAACGCCGCCCTCGGCAATACAATATCCTCCACACGTCCCCAGTTGCGCACCAGAATCCACAAAAAAGTGCCGACCACACCATAGATCGCCCCCGATGCCCCGAGAGAAGGCGTGTAATCTCCTCTGAACATGCTGTAGCTGAGCGACAGTACGCCTCCTGCAATGCCCGAGAGCACATACAGAAATGTATATTTGACATGCCCGCACTCGCGTTCCACGATATCACCGAGCAGAAACAGCAGAATCATATTGCCGAAAATATGGCTTACATCTGCGTGCAGGAACATGGAAGTCAAAAGCTGATACCACTTACCGCCGGAAAGCACCTGATCAGGATACATCATACCCGCCTCATACAGCCTGTCTCCGGTAAAAATACAGATTGTAAAAATTATAAAATTTGCAAGCAGAATGACAAAATTGACAGCCGCCCGTTTTGCGTACGGCGGTTTCTTCGGCTCCTCGATCTCCTCCTCCGCTTCGTCCTGATAGGAAGGAATATTTTCCGCCGCAAGTGCATTCTCAATCACCTTCTTGAGCCCGTAAAAATCTTCCGCATGATCATCAGGTATGAGCAATCTCTCCCGTTCCAAATCAACAATCCACGAAAAACGATCTTTTTCTACGATTCTGCCGTCCTGCCCCGCATGCTCTGTCAGAAGGAGCGAGAGCATATGGACTTCGTCATAACCCTTTTCCAGAAACTGCTCAATAATCTGCTGTCTCATCTGGACGTAGATATTCGGCGGAAGAACCAGACCGCTCTGCATATCCAAAAGCAGAAGGACGCTGACGAACTGCACCTGATTCTTATAATAAATAATAATTTCCGCCCTATTTGATTGAAGCTTATAGTATCCCATTTCAGTAATGAAATAATCAATTCGTTTCTTCATTCTATTCTATGATCCTTCAATTTTAGCAACTGCATACCTATTATAGCATTTTCTCTGATAAACTTCCATACCTTCATTCCGGATAAGCGACGAAAAACCGGTCCAAAGACCGGTTTTTCATTATCACAACGTCTGTTGACGTAAATATTATAGGAAGCTCTGATAAGACTACTCCATCTGGAAGAACTGCAGCATCTTGTGCATCTCATCCGATACATGTCTCAGCTCGCCTGCGGCATGTTCGATGGACTGGAAGATACCATTGAGTGTCTCCATAGAAGCGTTTGTCTCCTCGGTAGCAGCCGCATTTTCCTCCGAAATTGCTGACAGATCGGAGAATGTATTGATCAGGTTGTTCTTCGAATCATTTACCGTCTTGATGTGGCTGGTAATCATTCTGGAGCTCTCTGCAACCTTCTCGACCTCTGTTACCATAAGATCCATATCGCCTCTCGTTGAAATGAGCTGCTCGCTCTGGATCTGAAGCTTGTTATCAAGCTCATTTGCTGTAGAAACCGTCTCCTCAGACTGGCTGATCAGCTTCTCAACGATCTCATTGATATGTGTCGTTGCCTCCTTCGACTGGTCTGCAAGAGAACGAATCTCATCAGCAACAACGGCAAATCCGCGACCTGCTTCTCCGGCTCTTGCTGCCTCGATGGAAGCATTCAGGGACAACAGGTTCGTCTGTGCGGAAATATCATCGATGAAGTTCGACATCTCTGCGATATCCTTAACCGAATTGTTGGTAGAAAGGATATGCTCCTCAATACCCTTCATCTCTCTCATAACATCTTCATTATGTCCGATCAGCACCTTCAAAGCACCAAGTGCATGCTGACATGCCTGCATCATTTCCTCTGCATAGCTGTCAAGCTCGTGAATATCTCCGGAAATACCATCGATATCCGTACCGATTCTCAATGTATCCTCTGCGGAATCCTGTAAATTCTCAGCCTGTGTAACAGCACCCTGGGAAACCTCGTCCATCGCAAGGGATACCTGTGAGGATGCTTCTGTTGCCTGTGATGTCGAATCGTGTACCTCGGAGCTTGCTGTCGTAACCTCTCCGGAAAGCTGTACGATCTCCGTTACGACCTCAAGCAGCTCGTCATCAAGCTTCTTCGTACTCTCTGCGATAATACCGAGCTCATCCGTACGCTTCAAGGTCTTAGGATCAAGATTGATAGACAGGCGGCCGTTCGACAACTGCTCGAGAGCCTGTACGATATCGTGCATAACCTTGTTCGTCCTCTGAATCGAAACAATACCGATTGCTACAACAGCGATCACAAATGCCAGTGCAATCAAAATCATGTTCCTTGTATGTGCAGCGATCTCTTTCATAACTGCCGTCGATTCACGACCTGCGGACAACATGCCGACCGCCTCGCCGTTTGAATTGATAAGCGGTACATAGTACATAAAGTAAACCTTACCGCCCAGATCAGCACCTGCAATATAAACCTCCTCGCCGGTCAGATAGCACTGCTTTGATTTCTCGGAAGCCTTGCCCTCCAACATACGCGTACCATTCTCATCTACAAGAGTTGTAGCAACACGTGTGTCCTCATAAAAAATAGAATAATCAAGACCTGTCAGTTCCTTCATCTCATCAATAACCGAATTGTTGCCGGTAATCTGGAACTCGCCCTTATATACCGTTCCGTTTTCATCCATTGTCAGATCACCAGGTTTAGCGACATTCAGCTCCTCTCTGTACTCCAGACATCCTACTCGTACGACTTCCTCAATCATCTCGTTGTAAATGTTATTGATCTCTCTGATTCCGTATCCTGCCAAAACCAGAGACACCAATATAACGGCGACGATTGTAATCGTAACCTGCTTTAATAGTAATTTCCCGTTTCGTTTCACCTTCTCTGTCTCCTTTCACGACACATTTATATCTATAATAATAAAATTAAGGACTTGCTTTTAATTTTAACACAAAATAAAAACCATTCAACCCTTTTTCTCTTTTTTTTGACAAATTTTTTTCATTTTTTCTACACTTTATACATTTTCTTGGGTTTCTGTCGAAATTCCTTGTTGATTATTTACCTAAAAGAATATATGATGTTTATATCTACTATTGTCAGCATCAGCAACGGAGGAATATATGAAACAACTCAAGAAAAAAACTGCATTGATCGTGGATGATGCGGAAATCAATCGTGTCATTCTCACGGAATTGTTACAGGATGATTTAAACCTCATCGAAGCAGAGTCGATTGACGGTGCCATCGACATCATCCAATCCGGCAAGACCCCGATCGATATTATTCTGCTCGATCTCATTTTTCCGGAAAAGAGCGGTTTTGACCTGCTGGAGTTTTTGCGGGGCAACCACTATTTAGACGAAATTCCGGTTATTGTCATGTCCTCGGAGGGTAGTGATGATTTCATAGAGCGGGCATTCCTGCTTGGTGCAATCGACTATGTGCGCAAGCCGTTCACGGAACGCATTCTGGTCAGACGCGTACTTACAACACTTCTTCTTTATCAAAATAAGAAGGAGCTGATCCGGAAGATCGAGGAGCGCTATGAGACACCTTCCTCCCGGTAAGATGAACTGACCGGACTTTTGGTCAAAAAGGTGTTCTTTGAGGAGGCGGATCAGTATCTTCATGAGCATTCCGCTGAGGATTTGTGCATGCTTGCCATTGATATCGATCATTTTAAGCTGTATAACCAGTTTTACGGCAGAACCTCCGGCGATCAATATCTGAAATATATCTCCGGGTGCCTTCAGGAGTATGCAAAGGAATACGGCGGCGTAACAGGCTACGCCGGTGCGGACGGTTTCTATTACCTGTGTCCGGACGATTTGGTTCTCTTTAATGATATGACAGTCAAGATCAAAAAGGAGCTCCGCGCAAGAGACCTCGAGATCGGATTTGCACCGAAGCTCGGTGTTTACCGGATTGAGGATGACACCAAGCCGATCATGGATATTTGCGACTGCGCACTTTCAGCTCTTTCCGACATCCAGGGAGAGTATTCCAAGATCATTTCGTGGTACGATCCGACAAAGGAACGCAGTGAGGATGACTTCATGATGCTCCGCGAGGTGGAATTCGGTATCCGCAATAATGAGTTTACGTTCTACCTGCAGCCGAAATGCAATATGCTCACCGGCAAGGTGGTCGGCTCCGAGGCACTTGTAAGGTGGTTTAAGCCGGACGGCAGGCTTGTAAATCCGGGAACCTTCATTCCGGTACTCGAGCGCAACGGTCTTGTCTTTAAGCTCGACCGCGTTGTCTGGGAGGAGGTATGTAAATGGCAGAGATACTGCATTGATATGGAATATCCTCTGCTTCCGATTTCCGTCAATGTATCGAGAGCCGATATTTTCTCGATGGATGTGGCAGCCTATCTGCAGAACCTGATTCAAAAGTATGACATCCCGATCGACTGCATTGAGCTGGAGATCACGGAGAGCGCCTATGTATCCGAATCCGGCGGACTCGGCGCGGAAATCAACCGCTTTAAGGAAATGGGCTTTAAGGTGCTGATGGATGATTTCGGCAGCGGCTACTCCTCACTCAACTCCTTAAAGGAGCTGGATATTGATATCTTGAAGATCGATATGCGTTTCCTGAAGATGGACTTCTCCACAAAGGAAAAGGGTGTCAGCATTCTGGAGTCGATCGTGAATATGGCAGCATCGTTGGAGATGCCGGTCGTTGTGGAAGGTGTCGAGACCGACGAGCAGGTTCGGTTCTTAAAGGAAATGGGCTGCAAATATGCACAGGGCTATTACTATTATAAACCGATGGATAAAAGTGACTATGAGCTGTTGCTTGATGAACCGGATCGGCTCGATATGGACGGCATCAGGCTCTCCGAGGTCGATCAGGTTCATATGCTGGATCTCACGGAGGAGAAGCTGTTTACCGACGAAATGATCAACAACATCTTAGGTGCTGTTGCATTCTATGAGGTGACGGATGGCGTCGTTCGCCTGCTCCGGCTGAATGAGCAGTACTACCAGATGATGGGAATGTCGGATATCATGACAGATCCGGAATATGCAATTCATCTGCGCAAATCGATTCACGAAGAGGACAGGGATGCATTTTATCATCTGTTTGAAAAAGCGGACGAGCAGCCTCTCAAGGGCTCTACGGCAGATATACGATACATTCGTCCGGACGGAGAATTGCAGTGGATTCGTATCCGCATCTTCCCGCTGAAGAAGCACCATAATGCAAAGCTCTATTACGGCTCACTGGAAGATATTACCGAGATTTACAGCCAGAAGGGTCAATAGGTTCTTTTGCTCCATGCTGCCTTCGGGAAAGAAGCTGCGCAAGGAGAGCTGCGAGCAAAAAGCACAAAAACAGGACGAAGCTGCACACTGTCTCCTTCATTGTAAGTATCCGGGAGAATGTGTAACCATAATAATAGCTTTTGATTCCGCATGTATAGACGAAAAATACAAAGGAGCCTGCGGCAAGCCACGACAACAGTCTGCTTCCCGCAGGTTTTTTCTGCGGTAAAAGAGCGGAAAGAGACAGAGCCGTGCGATTGGCACCGGAATACAAATTCGCTGCGGGAGGAGCGCAGCCTGCCGCTGAAATACAATCCGGCTGGGGATTGCCCATAGCGGACTGCAAAGAGAATGGCTCCTCCTTTTGCAGATCTTGTATATCGGATTTTTCTTTGATCAGTTCCTCGACTATCTGAGAAAACGCAAAATTTTCTTCCCTTGTCATACGGTAGAGCTGATAGGTCATTCCGACCACCTGCTCATCCTCGTTGTCGATATGCTCCAGCAGATATTCCGCAAGAGAACGAATCTGAATCCGGAGGTTCGTCCGCTCGCAGGGATACAGACAAAAACACAGCTCCGGTTGAATCGTCGAGGCGTAAATAAAGGACGGGGCAAGCAGCAGATTATCCGCATCCAGAAGATATTCCTCGAGCTGACCGAGAACCGCCTTAAGACCTAACAGCAAATCCTTGAGCTGCTTTTGCTGCATCTGTTTTCTTCCGCAGAGCTCCTCTAAGCTGGTCATTCCGCTTATCCGGTAATAAATTTGGTTTTCGTCATTCAGGCGGTGGCTATGTGCCGGAAGCAGTCCCGGAATCTGATTTTCCGTAATCATACGAAGCGAAAAGGCTTCCTTCTCTCCCGCCGGCTCTTCTCCGATGATCAGATAACTGTCGTCTCCCTCATGTGTCCTGCTTACATTCATAGATATCGCTCCCTTTCTTTCTCCATTTCTTTTTCTCCGTCTCCTTTTCCTTCGTTTTCTTTTTCTGTTTCCTCTGCTTCCTTTTCTCCGTCTTCTTTTTCTGTTTTCTTCCGCCTTCTCCTTTTCCCCATCTCATCGGCTTTTTCTGTTTCCCTTCTCCTTCTCCTTTTCCCCATCTCATCGGCTTTTTCTGTTTCCTTTCCTCCCCCCTCTTTTCTTTATCTCAGCGACTGTTCCCATGATTCCCGCACTCTCCCAATCCGGCGGCAGCTGCGGATAAATGCGACAGGATGACGGGTCGTCGCAGAAAATGTCATATCGGACGTAAATACATTTTGCAGCCTTTCCTTGCTGAAAAGAATCCGGGGAAGCTTTTGCTCAAGTGTCACATGTATTGAAAGCACTTCCCCCCTGTCTGCGTAGCTTGCCTGATAAGAAACGCTTCCTGTAGCGCTGTCTTTTGCGAGCTTTTCAAACTCTGTGCGGGCAATCCGACTTCGCTCACTCATTGTCGCCTGCTCCGCCTGCGAACCGCGAAGAACCGCAAGATAACCGTTTCTCACAAAACCCGCTCTTGTATGCAAAAATAACATTAAATACACCAGCATAAAAATGACTGCCAGAAGCAGCGGCATAAGCAGCGCCGCCTCGATCGTACTGCTGCCGTTTAGTCCTCGCTTCTTAAGCCTTTCCGTAACCATTTTTTCTCCTTCCTTTTGTCCGTCAATCCTGTAAGCTTTCATTTATTCGGGTCAATTCCTGTGATGCTCTTTCAAAAGCACTTTGAATGTTCTGATCTGTACCAAAACCGACACTTTTCCGGAGCTGTCTGATCACATAATCCCAGTTATCCCTCTGTTTTCGCAAATCATCCTTGTATTGTAAATCACTCGGCATATATTCATCCATCCTCTCACCCCTTTCATAATAGATCCACCAACCATTTATCTATTATAAAAAGTTCCTATAAAACATGTAAAGCCTATTTAATTTTCAAGCTAATCCTACGAAGCTCCTATAATCTGATGCCGGGCTACAGTCCACTCACCACACACATTCCCGCAAAAGCGACATACAAAAAGGGGACAAACGGCAGTCTGGTCTTGAAGGTTCCCTTTCTGCTCACGAGCAGGAGTGCGGAAAAAACTGCTGCCATGCAAAATGCACCGAACAAGAGCAGCAGCACTTGCCCCAATCCCAGATACCATCCGAGAATGGCAAACAAAACAGTGTCCCCCATTCCGACTGCCTGTCTGCTCAGAAGGGAAAGCAGACAGAAAACCAACCCGACCGAAACACCCATATAGCGCATCGGATTTCCGTAATCCTTAAGCAGAATCACATACAGGATGCCCCCTGCTGTCAGAAGCGCCAGCAAAAATCCCGGTATTTTCCGATATTTCAAATCCGTGTATGTACAAACGGACAGTGCGGTAAGCAGCGTTGTATTTATAACTAACCGGTGCATGTATTTTTCATCTCCTACTGCAATAATTTTGTGATTACAGGGTCAAAAGCCCAGCTCCACGGCAAGCTTGCTTGCCAGTGGAAAAGAGGCTTTATGACCCGCCCCTACATGAGCAAGAAGTGGGGCGAAGCTCCACGAAATTGCGAATGTAGGATAGGATTGTGGGAGTGCGAAGCACGAAACAATCCGTGTAATCAGTTTTGACGCTTTTATCCGCTCTACTGCGTTGTCCTCTATCGACGATACGCTCGGAGCAGTATGCATGTTTGCGCATTTCCATGTGTATGTCAAAATGCTGCTCTGCTACCGCACGCATCTTGTGCAGGCGTGATAGGCTCCCGCCTCACCCAGCGGCAGTCTGCGGATTGTTCGCTTCAGACCGGGGCACGTCACGGTTTTGTGATACCGATTACCCAAATTGGTAACGAGGACTTTTTCTCCTGCTCCCTGTGACGCATGACAGATTTCACATGGATAGTATCTGCCGCCCTCCTCATTGCGCAGCCCGTTCAATTCCTGCATATCTGCAAGGCAAATAGAGAGCCGTAGGTGGCTGCAGCCTCTGTCCGTATGATAGGCAGTGCCGCTCTCGGTGACATACACATACACCTCCTCCTTGTTCTCTCCGGTCTGCATCCAGGCATTGTCATATCCGGTAAATGCCCGAACCGTTGCCTGTGACGCTGCCCAGACTCCTGCAAACGGAACCATCGAAAAACGTGGGGCAATCCGGTAGACAATCCGCAGCTCGATGCGGTCATCCTGCATGATTCTGCTAAACGAATAGATCATGCCCCTTTTGCCGTTCTCAATGACGGAATGCTCCAGTACGGATGCCGTCACATAGCTTTGCACCTTGGATCGCACATAGCTCTCGGAGAAAGCAGCCTGCACCGGCAGACTGTCCGCTACGCTCCCGTCCTGCCCGAGCTGCCTGTACGCATATCCCTCGACCGCCAGCTCCTTTGCCGTCTGGTGCAGTGCCGCCTCGAGGCGCATCTGCATATCAAAAATTTCCATGATACTGAGCAGATTTAAGCATGCGAATAAAAAGATCGGTACTACCAGCGCCGCCTCGATGCTCAGGCTTCCCGTAAAGGAGGCAAAAAAGGATGCCTTCTTTGCGTGTGAAGATACATGCTTATTGAATAACACTTTTGAATTTGGACATGCTTGGAGAATGTGATATGTGTTTGTTAAGGTGAATTGGTTGCTGGTTGAAATTTTGAATTTCTTTTTGCATGATTTGTTCAAAGAAGACACCCTTTTTTACCTCCTTCCCGTTTTTTGCCGTATCCGTGCAGGAAACCCTGCATCAGAAAAAGAAATATTCCCTCTCGATCTGCCAATCATTATCGAAGCGGCTTCCTCCGTAGACCCTTGCCCTGATGAAGTCCACACAGGCATCGATATAAAAGCTTTTATTGCCCGCTGTTTTTCTTATATCCATCTCTATAATATCCATCATTCGAAATACAGAATCCTTCTCCGGAACTGTGGTAAGCAGAATGCGCAGATAATCCTTGTAGGACAGCTTTGAAAAATCGATATCCGAAGCCGCCTGTTCCCCCGGCTTTGATGGAATCGCAGGGGTGTTGTCCGAAAGATGCGTCTGATAGTGCAGCATTCCCTCTATGCTGTAATGCCAGCTTTTGTCATCCTTGATGAGCGGAATGCTGCTGCCCAAAAGCAGCTGTTTGACGTCGTAGACACTCTCGGCATATGCCCATGCAAACAGAATGGATATTTTTACCGGCTGGGCAAGATCGGGCGCCCGCATGACAGCCGCCAGCGTCAATGCCAGTGCCTCCGCCTCCAGCATTTTGGCGGAATCGTGAAACAGATAGACTACGTTGGCGACCTCGCGGATGAAAAGCAGCCTGTGAACAACCCACTTCAGATTGTCTGTATCGTTGTTCTTTCCGGCGAGAATATATTCGACCTGATATTTGAGCCTTGCCTTATCCATTGGATTGGTATAGCAGCTGCACTTATCGAGCAGATATTCGTGATACCACAAATCCTCCGCCGCTGTGACCCGCTGCCTTCCGAAAAGCCCTCCGCCTTCCGCTGCTTTGCGGGCAGACACATATTCGTCCAATCGGACTTCCTCGTTTGAGAGCGATGACATATCGTCAATTACAAGGTTTAAAATACCGGCAGTCCTTGTCGCATTTACGGCATCGGCCGGATTGTCCAGCACAATCTCCTCATATTCATCCTCACCGATCTGCAAGGGCGGAATCTCGATCGCATCGATTGCCTGCTGATTCGCCATTCTCTCGGCTGCAATGTCTCTGGTCAGAAGCTGATTATCAGTAACCTTTTGCATGGAAGTCTCAAACTGCCTGCAAAAAGCCTCCAGATAGGAAACTCCATACCGCTCCTTCATATAGCTGACTGCCTGCCTCTTCAAAACGGCTCCGCCTTCATCTGTCGCTCTGGAATACCCTGTAATTTCCACTTGCGAGACATCCATCTGCAAAAAGTCACACGGGCGGATTGCGGCTGCATCGATTGTCAGATCAAAATTATCGTGCATATAGCTTTTCAAATGTCTCGCCGTATTGTCTATCGACGGCTTACCCCCATAACCGGTATCGATAAAAAAGAGGTCGTACTGTTCCAACAGCTCCCTGTTATATTCCGCAAAAACAGAATACAGGGACAAATCCATTGCACATTCGAGCGACAGTCTTCCTGCCTGTGACCTGACATTTTCAAGCACGGTAAATATGAGTGCCGTCAGCACCAAAAAAGTAAGTGCGAGATAAATTGTAATGGAACCTCTACAACCTCTTTTCATCTTTTCATCCCTTCCTCCATCCTATCTTTTTTGTTCTGTCTCTTCGTTCGTCGTGTCTTTGTCTTTCGAAGAGTCTTTTGCTTTGTTCTGTCATCGGTCATCAGATCGTCTTTGTCTGAGAGGTAATTGTCTTAAAAATATTATTTACCAGAGTGGTAATCTGCTTTTTGAAGATAATTACAATGCCGATCAGTACAACGAGAATCAGGAGCATCTCAACCGTTCCGATTCCGTCTTCCTCAAGTAACAAATCTCTGAGCAAATCTCTGATAAGCTTCATGGCTCTTCCCCCTTTCCTACAGCGCACTGTATGTAATGTGTATGACAACGAATCCCTTTAAGAGCGGATCGGTTATCTGCGTATTCCTGTTCCTGCCTCTTTCGTTTCCGGTGGGATTAAGATCGTGTAGTATTTTAGCATGAAGATCCCGCCGCCTTACAGCGGATACGATAAAAACGCCGGAACGATAATTAAAAGCATCACGACTGCAAGCATGAGCATCATCGGAAGCAGAAGCTTTGTCCCTGCCTCCTCCCCGAGCTTTCTTGCTACAGCCTTGCGCTCCTCGAACGCATCCTTTGCCTCCTTATTTAAAAGAAGCAATAAATCCTTCGAGCCTTTCCTGACATTCTGGGACAGAAGCCCGCTCAGCTTGACGTAAACCGGAAGCCGGATGCGCCTGCCGAGATTCTCGTATGCCTTTTCCTCATACACGCCATTCTCCATCTCATTCAGTGTGATCCGGAGCTCCTCGCAGCATGGATGAAGCTTTTCTCCCTTCCGGTCTTGCCTTTCATAGAGATTTAAAATTCTGGCGATGGCTCCCCTGACGGTCATTCCGGCATTCACAAGCAGCGTCAGCTTACTGACAAGTTCCGGATATTCCGATAAAAGAGCTTCCTCCCTCCGCTTGACCTGCTGTCCGATGCGTTTATCCATCTGCTTGTAAAGCAGGAACGTCACAAACACCAGAAGAATCCACAAAATCTGCGCCGACTGTCCCTTTCTCTCCACAAAACGTACCTCATATCCGTCCACCTCCTTCGGAAGCTCCATGCGATCTGACTGCACGGTGTCCTCATCGCGATGCCGAAGCTGCTCCTTCAAGGCAAGCAGACGCTGCTCATCGCTTGTGTATTCCTTTGGATACAGCATGACCGGAATTTCAAGCTCCAGCTCCGTCACGCCCGCTTCATCGGTTTTTGCTTCTTCTTCCGTTAATTTCATTTCATTTGCATCCTCCTGCGTCGAATCGTACGGCAGTCTCCTCCCCCCATAGGAAAGCTGCGCCGTCAGCAAAACACTGACCGGTTCCTTAAGCTGCTCATTGTAAACGCTTCCATCCGCATCGATCAGCCCATAGTCGCTGCTCATCCAGCTGACGGCTATCGGATTGTCCCCATATGTGCTCTGCAAAAGCAGCGAAGCTCTGACGTCATCAAGACTTTTATTATCTCCCAGAATGTAGGTGGCAAGATTCTGCCTAAGTTCCCGGACAAACTGCTTAAGCTCCTCCGGCGTATAGCTCTGTTCCGTGACTGTGATGCTTATGGGAGAGCGGGTCACTGTTTCCTCCCCTATCATGTATGCGGTCATATCTATTGTTTTATCCCCAGACCCGCTTTTCCCTCGCATGATATAGCCTTCGCCCTGAATCTCCGAATCGAGGCAGGCGCTGACATACAATGCTGTAATGACTGCGTTCCCTGCAAAGAACAAAAGCAGTATGCGCCTGATTTTTTCGACATAATATTTTTCAAGCAGCTGTGCCGTATTCTTTGCAGGATGCAGTATATTCAAATTTTCTCTCACCTTGTCGGAGCGCAGACCTTCAAACGGGGCAGAATGATAAAGCCATGCCGCAATCCGTGTCAGAATCCCTTTTGCCTTTGATTCCTCCCCGGACACTTTCTCCTTACGGCTCAGGAAAATAAGAACCGGATATAATAAATATGTAAAACTGATGATAAAAATCATGCAGGTCACCTTTCCTTCCTGTGTACTCGCTGCTCCAGTTCATACGAGCTTCTTGCCCTTTTGCCCGATCTCGCAGGTCAAAAAACGGAGACCATTTACTCCCGAACCATGCAAAATCGCCTGCGGCGATGGGCGATATGTCGGTAATTGTACCGTACCTGGGCTTCACTGCGCAGTGAGCCGTGAATAGTAACCAAATATACATAGTTGACAACGATATCCCTGTTATATTTTCCGGAAGATATCCTGCAGGAGCCTCTGAGAGAGCGCATAAGCGGCCGCATAGAGCAGCAGGCAGCCGGTCATGATCACAACGCCTGCCGCATTGTGATAGAGCGGGTCGAAATAGTGCGGGCTGCTGATGCTGATATAGGCAATCATCGCAAGCGGTATCACATTCATCACGCTCTGTTCGTAGGTTCTCGATGCGAGGGAAACCTGTATTTCCCGTTTTACCTCGATCTTGTCGCTGATCGCATCGACCGTATTTTGAATCATTGCGCTCAAATCGCCGCCGCTTCTCTTGGCAACGGAAAAAACCTCGGCAAAATCACAGATATCAGGCACATCCGCACGCCTTGCAAAATCCAGCAGCAGGTTTTCCAGTACTGCGTTGTTATCCAACTGACGGAGCATGCCGGAGAGCTCTTTCATGATATCAGCCTCCTCATCGTACAACAGCTGCATATCCCGATAGGCCTCTCTCCATGCATTCTCAACGGAATAGCCGACCGAGAGCGCACCGGAAAATGCCGAAATGGCATCCTGAAACTGCCGCGTCAGCGTTTCCTTTCTTTTTTTGATACACACCTTTTTCCGACTCCTCATATACAGTGCGAGAAAAGGCAGTCCTGCCAGAAAGGCATATACAGAGCGGTAAAATAAGAAGCTGATGCACCCGAGCAGCATCGCTCCGGGCAGCAGGCAGCGCACCCATTCTCCTTTTTTGAAACGGTAGCTGTTATAATCCATATCGCATTACTCCATTCCTGCAAGCTTTAATTTCTCCGTGTGGGTAAGATCACCGCTTTTGACAAGTGTACCGATGATATGACCGTTTTCATCCTCCCCCTGACTGACAAATTCATAAAGGGACGCAGTGCGGATTTCTCCGCCCTCATAGCCAAGAATCTCCACGATCTCAAGTACCCTTCTCGTATGATCCCTCATTCTGCCTAAATGAATGATGATATCGACTCCCGATGCGATCTGACGCCGGATCGCCGGCAGCGGAAGCTCCATTCCCATCAGAATCATCGTTTCGAGACGATACAGCATATCGGAGGCGCTGTTTGCGTGTCCGGTCGAGAGCGAGCCGTCGTGTCCGGTATTCATTGCCTGTATCATATCAATCGCCTCGCTTCCGCGCACCTCCCCGACAATAATCCGGTCGGGACGCATACGAAGGGAGGTACGAATCAGCTCCCGGATTGTCACCGGTCTGCAGCCCTCTATGTTGGCATTTCTCGTCTCCAGCCTTACAAGATTGTCGATGCCCCTAAGCTGCAGCTCTGCGCTGTCCTCGATCGTGATCACCCGCTCCGCCGGGGGGATATAGCCGGAGAGCGCATTTAAAAAGGTCGTCTTTCCGCTTCCGGTTCCGCCGCTGATAAAAATGTTGTAGCAGGAGCGGACGAGCTTCTTTAAAAAGTCCGCCGCCTCCTTCGTGACGGAGCCTAAGGAAAGCAGCTTTTCCATATCGATCGGGGACTTCGGGAAACGCCGGATTGTCAGAATCGGACCGTTTAAGGCAACCGGGGAAAGTACCACATTGACCCGGGCACCGTTTTGCAGCCTTGCATCGACAATAGGGCAGCTCTCGTTGACGACGCGGTTTGCCTTTGCAACGATCTGCTGGATAATATCCTCCAGCTTTTCCCGGCTCTCGAACTGATGATGAAATTTGGAAATTATACCGTCCTTCTCAATAAAAATACTCTGCGGTCCGTTGACCATGATTTCCGTCACCGCCTCATCCTCAAGGAGCTCCTGCAAAATATCGAGTTTTCGTATTGCATAAAAGAGTTCTCTCCCAAGACGCTTCTTTTCTGCCAGAGAGAGATAGCCGCAGCGCCCGATCAGCACAATCTCCTCGTCGAGCATATCCTGTATTTCCTGATCGTCGATATCCCTCGTAAGATCCATTCGCTGCATGAGATGCGCCCGGACTCTCGTCTTTGCCTCCTCGTATCTGGACATCCTTTATTCCTCCTTTAAAATCGTTTTCGCAATATAATCCGAAAGCCCGCTGTACGGCAGCTGCTCAAGCCTGACCGGAATCTCCTCAAACTGTGGCAGCTCCAGCAGCTGTGTGTGCGCCAGAATCTCTTCCTTCTGCATGTAAGCAAGCAGCTGTTTATAATGCTCCAGCTTTGCCTGTGCCATGCCGTCATCCTTTGTGATTGTAAAAATGCGGTCACAGCGAAGCAGCAGATCGAAGAGAAAGCGGAGATGCTCGGACAAGTCCAGAATCACCGTCTCATAGTCCGTCCGCATCGCGATTTCGTCTATGAGAAGCCGCATCGTCTCTCCATCGATCTGGGCAAAGTCCAGAAAGGAAAGCGCCGGCGGAATGTAGTCCAATTCCCCGATACTCTCAATCATCCCCTGAAGCTTGTAGACAAGCTTTTCCATCCCATTGCTCAAAAAATACATCAGATCGGTAAAGTCCTGCTCGTACTGTCGTTTCATCAGGGACGAAAAACCGGAAAACGGCTCAAAGTTTAAATACAGACACTTCTTTTTCTTTGCCATCAGCTGTCCGAGCGTCACGGCAAAGGATGTCTGCAGGCATCTTCTGACCGGAGAGTACACGCCGATCACTTCCGTCTGTCTGTGTGCAACCGTCAGCAGCATCGGATCGCCGATCTCACCGTAAATTTTTAGCACCTGTCTCATGATCTGCTCTGCTGACTGGTATTTGTAAATGACCCGGTAGCCGGCAATTACCTCAATCCCGCTCTCGCCAAGCAGAATGACATGGGCAGCTGCGATCCGCTCCCTGTGTTCGGCAAACAGCTCCTCCGTGATCAGCAGAAGCTCCACCTTTGCCTGTCTCCCGTACTCCAGCAGCTTGTCCACACTGCTGAACGCCACGACCTGAAAGGGGATTGCCTTCTTGAAATTGAGATACTCTGCCAGCTTCGACACATATTGCTCCTGCCGGTCACAGATTGCGAATAAATAGCTCATAGACACCTCCGTATTCGTATAACAAAACACTGAGCCAAATGGGAATTGTAAAATGAATGTAATGAAAAGAAGTGTTTTCTTTCAGATAAGCACGCGCCCGCATGACGATGCCGATCACTGCACCGATGACAACGGAGCTGCTGAAAAGAAATAACATATCTTGTAAGGGAAATAAAATAGACAGAGAAAGGAATATTTTAATATCAGCGGCTCCCAGTGCACGAAATGCAAAGATGGGGAGCAGAAGCAAAAACGCAAGGAGCATATGACAGAGTCCTATGCCGAGTCCTGCAAATCCTTCCTCCCAAAAGCGCAAAGCGGCTGCTGTCAGAAATAAGACGGCAATCCATCCGTTCGGAACCTTATCCGTCCGAATGTCCATCAGCACCGCCACGCCAAGTAAGAATATGAGTACTAAAATAGTAACGCCTGCTTTCTTAACGTTTGTCGTTATGGACTTGTTGTATTGCCGATTATAGTATAGGTTTTTTACTTTGTCCAGAGGCTTTTTTGAAAAAAATAAAATTTGTGAATCCTGCACAAACCTTCACACAAAAGCGATAATATAGAGTGCGCAAACCCCCGGAATTCCGAGAATCATGCTTGTCAAAACGGTCACCGGATTGATGCCCACAGGCACCTGCATCCCGAGGTATGCCAGCACTTGGTTGATGATATAAATCAGCACTGTTCCAAATGCTCCGCGCAGCAAAAAACGCAAAAGAACATCCATTTTATTTTTGAAAAAAACAATGCCCAGAACGAGCAGACACACTCCTGCAATGGTCAAATATGCCGAAAGGTCCTTCATAGCCTTACCTGCCTTTCTTTTTTATAGCAAACGAACAAATTCATTCACTATACGATATGTTTGTCCCCGGGAAAATAGTACACCGGATAGTATCCGGACATGCAAAAGAGTATATCACTGAATAAAAATAGCATATTCTGCCAATACTCTCTCATAAAATATGATGAGAGGTGTGTCTATGCTAACGAATTCTTCGAAAAAGAAAAAAGTGAATAAAGAACGTCTGCAGCTCATGAAGGACATTGACAAGACGAAATTTGCGTTAGAGACCGCTTACTCTAATTTTGACAATGTGACCGAGCCGGATCTGATCGACTGTTATATCTACGAGGTCAATTCCAGCTTGAAGCGCTATAAATATCTGCTCGAGCAGGCTGCCAAGCTCAGCCTTCCGGCGGAGGAAGCAGCGGCAGAGGCGGCGATGTCCGAAATCCCAAGCTTAAGCTTCGGACTGCCAGGCTCTCTGCTCGCAGAGCTTTTCCGCAAATAAGGTTCCCGGTGCAGTTATGCTGAATATAAACGGTACCGTACACTCGTGCAGCATTTGCCAATTAACTATACACTTTTCTGCCTACGCAAAAAGTATATGTAGTCGGAAAGTGCTACGTTAGCCCGCTATATCTTCCATCATCCAGATAATCCTTCCATCCCTGTCAAGCCGGAACAGAATACGGAAAGCAGAGCCGTCTTCCCACTGGTCAGGCAGCGGATATCCGTAGTAATCAGCCTCCCCTAAATATGGCACATAATACGAGTCATTTTGGTTCAGGTCTTCCGCCGCAGCGTCAAACGGTTTGGTCTGTACCTCCATCGAATCGTCATAATACGCATACTCCGCATCCGGCGAGATGTCCTCCAGTATCGCATAATTGCTTTCGCTCTGACTGTATTCATCCATCATATCCTCATCCCCGTACCTCGTCTGCTGCCAGAGAAGCTGTGACGGCACGCTTACCGGCTCCCCTACGAACCAGACGTTTCCGCTTAACACCGTTTCGGTATCCACAAAGGCAAGCTCCTCCTGCTTTTCTCCGGATAGCGGAATCCTGAGATAACGCAGATTCAAAAGTCGGTACGCCTCTCTCCAGCCGACATCATCCAGCGGCGAGACATGTGCCGAAGCTACGATCGCATAGACAGCGCCATCGATATATTCCAGACTCTGCACGATCTTCCGAATCCCTCTTCCATCCTCTTTTTGCGTGACAAACGCTTCCTGCACGGTCTGCATCTGTGTCCCGTCGTAATAAAATAAATCCCCGCCGACATAGGATTCTGCGCTAAGCTCTCCCGGCAGATGTGCTGTAAGCTGCACCGTTCCGTCCTCCATCAGCTTCAGCTTTGGAAGCAGTTCTTCCGTTTCTTCCTGCTCGGAGGTTAAAAGAGCTTCCTCCTTCCCGGGATTTACGATCTCGACACTCTCCGCCTCCCCGACGGCAGCGCGTATCACACGGTAATCCGACAGCATCATCGCCGTTCCCTCATAAAAGGCTTCCATAATGTAGACATTCTTCCCGTCCGAAACCATCTGTTCCACAACATTTAAGCGTGGAATGTCCTCAAGGGGAGGAAGCGTTCCCAGACTGAATATTTCTCCTGCATCATTCAGCTGCCAAAGAGTCTCCTCACCGCTTTCGTAGTTATGCATCAGATAGAACACGCTGTTCTCCGCCAGCCCGGCATAAAAAATACTGTTTTCTCCTGCTTCTGCCTGCCCGGCAAGCTCACCATCCCGATACAAATACAGCACCTGCTGTATCCCGTCGTTTTCAATGGCAGCATAATCCTCGACTGCCAGATTACGTCCGTCCTCGGAAATTCCGAGAATCGTACCGCTGCATATTTCCTTTTGCTCCGAGCCGTCCGTACTCATCCACAGCACCGAAGAATCCGCTTTGTCAAACTGCTGAAGATAAAAGCCGTCATTTCCGTAATAGAGCCTGCCGTATCCGGTATCGGAAAACGCTTTCTTCACACTGCCATCCTTTAAGTCATAGTAAACAATGTCCGACTGCACCTCGTCCGAATCCGTCTCCGTATTGGGCTGAGCGATAAATTCGCCCCAAAGCGCCGTATCCACCAACGTATCCTTCCCGTATCTGCGAAAATAAACCTGATCGTCCAAGCGTACAAAATATCCGCCGTTATTCTCGACCTTTACAGATGCCTGATCGTCCGGATTTTCCGTCTCCTGTGCTGCCGTCTTATTTGCCTCTTTTGCATCGTCTGTCCCCTGCGTCCCGGCAGAGTCATCCTGCTGCCCGCTGTCAGCCGTCTCCTCGGTACGTTCCGCATTCTGCTGCTGGGACACCTGTCTGCCGCAGCCGGTGAAAGCCGCTGCCATAAGAACCGCTGATATTGCGGCGGCAAATAAATTTGTTTTTCTCATCTCTTCTCCCCTTCTTTGCTGCTGCCCACTTCATGAGCAAAATTTTTTGACACAAAAAATGCTTCGCTGCCTTCGAAACAGTTTACCTTATATCGACTTATATATATCACTTTCTTTCGGAAAATGCAAGAATCCGCACCATTAAAAGGGCAGATGTATGTCTGCCCCCGGTGTTATGATTGACATTATGCCCATTATCCGCTACTATTGTATACGTTGGGCTTTGCCCTGCAATTTTATTATTTTTATATGATAAGGAGGTCATGTTCATGAAGAAATACCTTGCAGAAGTAATCGGAACATGCGTATTAGTAACTCTTGGATGCGGAACTGCCATGTTAGTCGGCTGTGATCCGTCACAGGGAAGCGGTTATCTGCTGACTGCCCTTGCCTTCGGTCTGACAATCGTCGGGATGGCTTACTGCGTCGGCAACATTTCCGGCTGCCACATCAATCCTGCCGTATCACTCGGCGTATGGATGAACGGCGGCATGAGCGCTGCGGATTTTATCGGCTATGTCATATCACAGTGTATCGGTGCGCTGATCGGTTCCGGCATTCTCGCTGCCATCTTTTCTCTTGGAAATGTGGAAGATCTGACCGGCGGCTTCGGCAGCAATGGTCTCGCCGGTGTGAACGGAAGCATCGGTGCCGGTCTGTTAGTGGAGATCGTGCTCACCTTCATTTTTGTGCTGACGATTCTCGGTGTCACCTCAGCAAAGGCAAACCACGGTTCGTTTGGCGGACTGATCATCGGTCTGACACTGACGCTCGTACACATTTTAGGTATCGGTCTGACCGGAACAAGCGTGAATCCAGCCCGCAGCCTCGGACCTGCAATCGCAGCAGCTATCGCCGGCGAAACAGATCCGATCTCGGAGGTATGGGTATTTATCGTAGGCCCTTTAGTAGGAGCAGCTCTTGCCGCTCTCGTACACAAGTTCCTCGAATCCGACAAGAAGGCGGCTTAGGGAAACACTGATTAAGTGTTTCCCGCGCGAAATTCGCAGGCACAAAGTGCCTTTCCACAGCGAATTTCTGCGC